>DATDKB010000392.1:0-3716 GCA_036520255.1 Rubrobacter sp.
AAGTGCTGAAGTGCTCGGACGACCGAAGCGAGAACGAGTAGCGCGGTGGTGTTCCATCGGGCACAATACTATTCGTCCTTTGTGTGACGAAGGAGGAGGAGATGGGGCGGGCGGGTTCTTTGTTCGCGGCGGACTTCGGCGCCGTGCTGCTCATGTCTGTAGCGCTGCTCGTTGGCCGGGGCGTCCTGAGAACGTAGCCGGGTCCTGGGTTCTATGATCGCGCAGAATTCTCTGGCGAACGGGTAGCGGGTGGAGGAGCGACGCTCTCATCGAGGTTGGCCGGGCGGGGCCGCCGTGGTCGGGTCCGGCACGATGGGTCTCGGCGTTGCCGAGTGCTTCGCGGCGGCCGGCATCAGGGTCGTGCTTACGGACGCGACACCGGAGCTGACCAGGGAGGCGAAGGCAAGGCTGGTACGACGTGCCAGGGGCCACGCCGAAGCCGGACTGCTCTCGGATGAGGCGGCCGGGAGGGCCGAGGCCGTAGAGATCGCGGACGACGTAGCGGGTGCCGTAAGCGAGGCCGACCTCGTCTTTGAGGCCGTACCGGAGGATCTCGGGTTGAAGGAGGAGATCCTGGGCTCCTGCTCGGAGGCGGCTCCGGATGACGCCGTCATCGTCTCGAATACTTCTTCGCTACCGATAAGCGACCTCTCCGGGTTCGTGGTGCGTCCGGGACGGTTCTGCGGCATGCACTGGTTCAACCCGCCCGAGTGGACGCCCGGCGTCGAGGTCATACCCGCCGCGACCGGGGAGGACGTGGTAGGGAGGCTGGTCGCGTTTTTGCGGTCTATCGGGAAGCGTCCGGCCGTAGTTGGTGACGGGCCTGGCTTCGTGGCGAATCGCATCCAGAACGCGTTGTTTATGGAGGCGGTGCGGTGCGTGGAGGAGGGCCTTGCCTCAGCGCGGGAGGTGGACGAGGTGGTGCGGAGCTGCTTCGGCTTCAGGCTGCCCTTCTTCGGCCCGTTCCAGGTCGCGGACATGGCCGGCCTCGACGTGTACGAGAACGTGCTCGACGTCCTGAAGGGCGGCCTAGGTGAACGCTTCGAGGCTCCCGGGTCGCTACGAGATCTCGTAGAAAAGGGGCGCACCGGTACCAAAAGCGGGGCAGGCTTCCTCCGGTACACCGACGAAGAGCGGGAGCGGTTGCTGCTCGAGCGCGACCGGCGTTACGCCGCGTTGAACGAGCTCTTGAAGGACTTTCCGCCCGTCGACGCGGGGTCCGGGCCGTGATCGAGGCTAGCATCCTGGTAGTCGGGGCCGGCGCCATCGGCGGCGTAACGGCCGCGAAGATGAGTGGCGGCGTGCGGCGCGTGACCGTCCTCGACGCCAACGAGGAGCACGTCGAGAAGTTGCGTGTCCCCGGCCTCCTCCTCGACGACCTGGGCGAGGAACGCCGCGTCCGCCTCGACGCCCACGCAGACCCCAGCAACCTCCAAGACCCTTTCGACTTCGCCCTCGTTACCCTGAAAGCCCCGCACCTGGAAGCCGCGCTGGGGTCGCTCGTGGAGCGGGGCCTGGCAAGAGCGTTCGTCTCCCTCGGCAACGGTCTCGTGCAGGACCGCATAGCCTCCATCGTCGGAAGAGACAACCTCATCGTAGGGACGGTGGAGTGGGGGGCTACGAACCTTGGGGCTGGGCATCTCGCGCGGACCACGCGGGCACCGTTCGTGATCGGCGAGCCCGACGGCGAGACAAAGGACCGTACCCGCCTGCTCGCCGGCGCGCTAGAAACCGTGGCCGACGTGCGCATCACCGAGAACATCAGCGGCCAGGTATGGTCGAAGCTCCTCGTCAACAGCGCCTTCTCAGGCCTCGGCGCCGTCTCCGGTTTGCTCTACCGCGAGGTAATAGCCGACCCCGCCGGAAAAGAGGCGGCGCTCGCCGTCTGGCGCGAGGGCTACGACGTCGGGATGGCGCAGGGGATCACGCTCGATAGAGTCCTCGGCGTCCCTGCCGAGGCGCTCGTCGTGCGAGGTCCGGAGGACGAGCAGAAGGCGGGCGAAGCCCTGGAAGTCGCGATGGGCTACGCCGGGGCGACCAAGGCCTCGATGCTCCAGGACCTCGAGAGGGGCGCCAAGACCGAGGTCGACGTCATAAACGGCGGCGTCGTCGAGCGAGGCCGGGAGTACGGTATAGAAACGCCCTTCAACGAGCGAGTCGTCGAGCTCATGCACGCGATGGAGCGTGGCGAGCGGCGGCCGGGCCGTGACGTCTTTCAAGAGCTGCGTGCGCTCGCCCATTGAAGCACTTTAGTGGGTCAGCTTCCGCCGTGCCAATCCTAGCCAACAGGCTGACAGGCTGAAGTGCCCCTAGCCTGTCTCTGCGGCGATGATGCCGTCAGCGACCTCGGAAAGGTCCGCTCCGAGCACGTCAGGTTCCTCGACGAGCGGGTCGAAGGGCTGCCTGGCTACAAAGGCGGCGGCGCAACCCGCGCGCAAAGCTCCCGCCACGTCCCAGGCGTGGGCGGCGACGAGGCGCAACTCTCGCTCCGGGATCCCGAGCGCCCGCGCGGACATCCTGTAAGGAGCGGGCGCGGGCTTGAGGCGCTTCGCCGTGTCGGCTGAAAGAACTTGCTCGAACCTGTCCGCAAGCCCCGCGTTCTGTATCTGGGCTTCGGCGACCTCCTGCGTCGAGTTGGTCAGGGTAGCGAGACGAAAACCCGCATCACGCAGACGGTCCAAACTCTCCGATACTTCCGGGTGCGGCGGTAGCTCCCGCAGCCCGCCCAAAATCTCCCGCCTGTCCACCTCGGAGACCTCCACCCCCTGCCGCTCTTCTGTCATTTTGAGCGCAGCACCGGCGGCCTCGCCGAAGGTCACGTAAGCATCCGTTATGTTGGATACAAAAGCGGACTGAAGCATCTGGTTGAACCAGAGCCGCCGCACCGAAGCGTCGCCGAAAGCCCGCTCGAACAAAGGATCGAGCGCCGCCAGATCCAGCAAAGTCTCGTTCACATCAAATACACAAACCTTCTTCACGCTACTCCTTTCCTTAAAGCGATCAGCCAGTAGAGGCTACAAGAAGCTGACAAGCCGAAATGTTGAAATGCTGGCCAGCTAAAACGCGACCGCGGTGCGGCCCTTGAGGCCGAACGCCTCGCGCGCCTCGCCGGGGGTGGCGGGCTCGCGGTCGAACATGGCGCCGAGGGCGACGGCCTTCTCGACCAGCTCCGCGTTGGAGTCCGCGCGCTTTTCGCCGCTTACCCTGAGGTTGTCTTCGAGGCCGACGCGCACGTGGCCACCGAGCATCAGGCACATTGCGGCGAGGTGGAACTCGGCCGGGTAGCCGACGCCTGCGGCGGACCAGGTGTAGTCATCGCCGAAGAGCTCGGTCGCCGTGCGGCGCATGTGCATGAATTGCTCGATGGTTGCGGCGTTGGCGCCCATCACGCCGAGTACGAACTGGACGTGTACGGGCGTGTCGAGCAGATCCCTGCCCAGCAGATACTTGATGTTGTAGAGATGCCCGACGTCGTAGGCCTCGAGCTCCGGCTTCGTCCCGGCCTCGCGAAACATGTTGCAGACCCGCTCCATGTCGGCGAAGGTGTTGCGGAAGATGTAGTCCCGGGTTGCCTCCAGGTAGTCGGTCTCCCACTCCTCGAACTCCCCGCCCCGCTCAGCGATGGGGAAGAGCCCGAAGTTGAAAGAGCCCGTGTTGAACGTCGCCATCTCAGGCTCAAGCTCGGGCAAAACGGCGGCCCTCTCTTCCAGCGTCAT
>DATDKB010000393.1:0-12365 GCA_036520255.1 Rubrobacter sp.
GGACAAACCGGTATGTGGTACACGATCGGCACCTGACGATCCTGCCCGACGGAGGCATGGCTCACAGCTTCTCTCGTCAACAGGTCTCCTCCCTCGCTGGATCCGGCCACGGGAGAATAGCATACCGGGCCGCGCATCTTCGTCAGGGCCGCCGCGGAGCTCTTGAGGCTTCTGCTGTCTGCTAAAATCTAAGGACGTAGGGGCGGTTTCGGCTCCTCACGTGGGGACCTTTGAGCAGAGGAGGAGGTCTATGGCGATCCGAGAGACCAGCGCCCGACACGAGG
Organism: Rubrobacter sp.; assembly: GCA_036520255.1. Lineage (GTDB taxonomy): Bacteria > Actinomycetota > Rubrobacteria > Rubrobacterales > Rubrobacteraceae > Rubrobacter_D. The sequence goes on from DATDKB010000393.1 coordinate 285, forward strand.
CGCTGGGATTGGACGAGGACGACCTACGCCGGATGCACTACAACATGCTTCTCGCTCGTAAGGTGGACGAGCGGTCTTGGATCCTCAACCGTCAGGGCAAGGCGGCTTTCGTGATCTCTTGCCAGGGACAGGAGGGTTGCCAGGTCGGCGCCGCCTACAACCTGCGTCCTGGGTACGACTACGTCTACCCCTACTACCGAGACCACGCCATCGTGATGACATTGGGGATGAGCGCCCGCGACGAGCTGCTCGCGCTGCTCGGCCGCAAAGAGGACCCGAACAGCGGCGGACGCCAGATGCCGGGCCACTTCTCCAGCCGCGAGCTCAACATCGTCACTGCCGCGGCGCCCATAGGGGTGCAGTTCCCGCAGGCGGTCGGGAGCGCCCTGGCGTTCAAGATGCGCGGCGAGGACGGGGCCGTGCTCGCCTGCGGCGGCGAGGCCTCGACCAGCCAGGGGGACTGGCACGAGGCCATGAACATGGCCGGCATACACGACCTGCCCGTGGTGTTCATGATCGAGAACAACGTCTACGCCATCTCCGTGCCCACCAAATACCAGGTCGCCGGTTCCATAGCCAGGAGGGCCGAAGGCTACGGGTTCCCCGGCCACGAGGTGGATGGCAACGACGTGCTCGCCGTCTACGAGGTGGCGAAAGCGGCCTTCGAAAGGGCGCGCGCCGGCGAGGGCCCGACGCTCATCGAGGCCAAGACCTACCGGATGACGGCCCATTCTTCGGACGATGACGACCGCAGGTACCGCGAGCGCGAGGAGATCGAGGGGTGGCGACTAAAGGACCCCATCCTCCGCTTCGAGGGGTATCTGCTCGAGCACGGCGTCCTCGACGAGGCGGAGCGGGATGAGATCTCCGAGCGCATCAAGGCCGAGGTCGCGGAGGCGAGCCAGTACGCGGAGAACGCGCCACTCGCCGACCCGGAAGACGCGCTGACCGGCGTCTACGCGGAGGCCTAGACGTGGCGACGAAGAATTTGCTGCATGCCATCCATGAAGGGCTCGCCGAGGAGATGCGCGCCGACGAGTCGGTGATGGTGCTCGGCGAGGACGTGGGTAGGGCCGGCGGCGTTTTCAGGGTCACGCAGGGCTTGCAGGAGGAGTTCGGGAGCGCGAGGGTCATGGATACGCCCCTGGCGGAGAGCCTCATCGTGGGCTCCGCCATCGGCCTTTCGGTGAACGGGATGCGCCCCGTGGCCGAGATACAGTTCGGCGACTTCATCCCGCCGGCCTTCGACCAGATCGTCAACGAGGCGGCCAAGTTCTACTACCGCTCCAACGGCGCCTGGAACGTCCCCATGACCATCCGGGCCCCGTACGGTGTCGTGCCCGGTGGCGCCCTGTACCATTCACAGAGCATAGAGGCCTGGTTCTGCAACACCCCTGGTCTAAAGATCGTCGCCCCCACTTTCCCGGCCGACGCCAAGGCCATGCTCAAAAGCTCTATTCGAGACCCCAACCCCGTCCTCTTCCTCGAACACAAGCGCACGTACCGACTCATAAAAGAGGAAGTGCCCGACAACGGCTACGAGGTCCCCCTCGGAAAAGCCCGCGTCCACCGCGAGGGCGTGGACATCACCCTGGTCGCCTACGGCCTGATGCTCTACACGGCCCTCGAGGTTGCGGAGAAGATCTCCGCGGAGCATGGCGTAGAGACCGAGGTCGTGGAGCCGCGAACGCTTTACCCGCTGGACAAGGAGACCATCCTGGACTCGGCCCGCAAGTCGGGCAAGGTTCTCGTGGTCTCCGAGGCCAACCTCACGGGTTCGTTCTCGGGTGAGATCGCGGCCATCGTGGCGCGGGAGGCGTTCGAGTGGCTCGACGGCCCCGTGATGCGCCTGGGCGCCCCCGACGTACCGGCGGCGCCCTTCGCCAAGCCGATGATGGACCGCTTCCTGCCTTCGGCGGAGGAGATAGAGGCGGCCATGCTAGAACTGGCACGCTACTAAATGGACGTGCCGGAGTACAACCGCGGGGCCTGGGACAGGCAGGTCGAGGACGGCAACCCGTGGTCCCTCCCCGTCGGCCCCGAGGTGATCGAGGCCGCCCGCCGGGGACAGTGGGAGGTCTTGCTCACGGAGACAAAACCGGTCCCGCGATCGTGGTTTCCCGAGATGGCGGGCGCCGACGTTCTATGTCTCGCCTCGGGAGGAGGCCAGCAGGCCCCGACCTTCGCCGCCGCGGGAGCCAGCGTTACCATGCTCGACAACTCGCCCAGACAACTGGCGCAGGACAGGTTCGTGGCCGAGCGGGAGCTGTTGGATCTCGAGACCATCCAGTGCGACATGCGGGATCTCTCGGCCTTCGCCGACGGGAGCTTCGACCTCGTTTTCCACCCCGTCTCCAACCTGTTCGTGCCGGAGGTCAGGCCCATCTGGAACGAGTCCTATCGCCTGTTGCGCAGGGGGCGTCCTGCTCGCCGGTTTCCTCAATCCCGTTGTCTACGTCTTCGACCGCGAGCTCGTGGACGACACGGGAGAGGTCAGGGTCAGGTTTAGCCTGCCGTATGCTGATGCGAAGAGCAAGAGCGAGGAAGAGGTGCGGCGGCAGATGGAGCGGGGAGAGCCGGTCGAGTTCAGCCACACCCTGGAGGAGCAGATCGGGGGCCAAACCGAGGCGGGGTTCTTGATCTCCGGCTTCTACGAAGATCGTCACCGCGACGACCCGATCGCCGCCTTCATGCCCACCTACGTAGCCACCAGGGCGATCAAACCGTAACAAACAGGAGGAGCCGTGGCCAAACCGGTGACGATGCCGCAACTGGGCGAGAGCGTGACGGAGGGCACGATAACCCGCTGGCTGAAGGCCGAAGGCGACGAAGTAGAGATCGATGAACCCCTCGCCGAAGTAGACACGGACAAGGTAAACGCCGAACTACCCTCCCCCGTGGCTGGCAAGATCGAGAAGTTCCTCGTCTCGGAGGGCACCACGGTCGACGTGGGAACCGAGATCGCGCTGGTCGCCGCCGAGGAGGATTCTCCCGCCACCGACGCCCCGCCGCAGGAGAACGTCGCCGACGCCGCCCCCACAGAAGAGTTCCCCGCCGCCGCAATCGAGGCCCAGCCCGCGGCGGACGGAGGGAGTCCGGCGACGCTCACGCCGCGAAGCGGGGGCAACGGGCGTGGTGAGGTGGAAGACGCCGAAACGTTGCGCCTGACGCGCTCCTCGCCGGTGGTCCGGCGCCTCGCCGAGGAATACGACGTGAAGATAGCGGACGTCCCCGGCTCCGGCACGGGAGGACGCGTAACCAGGAAGGACATCGAGAGTTACATAGAGGAAGGCGGGGCGGAACGCGAAGCGGCGACCGGGCAACCGGTCCCACAGAGGGTCGCAGCCCCAGAGCCCGCCGCGGAACCCGAGCCGGAACGGGTTCCTGTCTTCGAGGGCGACAGCGTCCAGGACCTCACGGGCATCCGGCGGGCCATCGCGAACCGCATGGCCGCCAGCAAGCGCGAGGCCCCGCACGCATGGTCGATGGTCGAGGTGGACATGAGTGGGCTCGTCGCGCTGCGTGAGCGGGAGAAGGCCGCTTTCGTGGAACGCGAGGGCGTGAAGCTCACCTACCTGCCGTTCATCGTGAAGGCCGTCGTCGACAGCCTCAAGGAAAATCCCGTGCTCAACTCCGTGTGGGATGGGGACCGCATCATCCTCAGGAAACGCATAAACATCGGCGTAGCCGTCGACCTGGAAGACGCCCTGATCGTACCCGTCATCCCCGACGCCGACGAGCTTAACATCACCGGCCTGACCCGCCGAATCGACGACCTCGTAAAGCGCGCCCGCGCCGGAGAGCTAGGCACGGAAGACATCTCGGGCGGCACCTTCACCGTCAATAACCCAGGCTCGCTCGGGAGCGTGGTATCGACGCCCATCATCAACCACCCGCAGGCGGCGATCCTCTCGGCCGAAGCGATAGTCAAACGCCCCGTCGTCATCGACGACGCCATAGCCATCCGCAGCATGATGAACCTGGAGGTCTCCTTCGACCACCGCGTCCTTGACGGCGGAGCCGCCCTCCGGTTCCTCAACGCCGTCAAGGGACGACTGGAGGCCTACTGGCCGGAGAGCGACATCGGTTGAGCACGTGCTCCCCTTGAACTATCGCGGAATGTTGCGGAGCTCGTCTGTACAATAACAAATGTAACAAAAGTTTACGGAGGTAGCGCCATGGTTCAACAGCAGTCGGCCTCTGTCGAAACATTGGAGGCAATCACCGATGCGTTCAATGCACGCGACCTACAGCGAATTTCAGTGTGGTTGACCCGTATCGGATGATGCGTACGAAAGGTTTCGCCGAAGGGCTTACTCTCAGGGCCTACTCGACCGATCGTGCATGCATGGCGTGTGCGGATCAATATCAACGCAACCTGCGGTAGACGCCATCATGGAGTTCTTTGCGGACGATTGTTCGTTAGACATGCCCCGTGGGCCGGAGCCCTGGGGGAAGCGCTTTATGGGCAAAGCGGCCGTGCGAGAGGCTTTAGCTACGCGTTTCGAGGGCCTACCAGATGTCCACTACGATGATGGCCGACATTGGGTCTGTGGAAATATGGGTGTGTCTGAGTGGACGCTGACCGGCACGATGGCCGATGGGGTCCGGGTTCGGGTGCGTGGATGCGACCACTGGAAGTTTCGCGACGGGAAAGTGATCCGGAAAGATTCGTACTGGAAGATCGTCGAGAAGCAAGCATGAGGCCCGCGCTCCAGGTGTCCGATTCGATGCGCTAGAGCGGTTTAAGGAAAGGTTTCAGGCATCAGGCAACAGATCTTGAGTTTTCCTGGAGCCTGAAACCTGTAGCCTGTAGCCTTCTTCTGTGGCGTCGCTGTTCACCTTGACTCGGTACGAGGTGCCAGCGCGAAGACGCGTACGGGGCTACCGGTACCACCGGTCAACTTGAGCGGTGCCACGAGGAGTAGCGTGCCTGTTGCTGGCAGGGCGCCGAGGTTCGCGAGTTGCGTGACGCCGTATTTGTTCGCGCCCATGAGGTAGTAGTGGGCGGGGAACGGGGGATCGAACCCTCCCGCGGCGCCCGCGTCGATGCCGACGGTCTCGACCCCCACGCCGACGAGGGGGCTTTCCTCGGCGATCCAACGCACGCACTCGGCGTCGAAGCCCGGCGAACGGGGGTTGCCGTCCGCGGCGTTCAGGAACGCTTCGGGGTCCTGGGCGCGGGCGTCCCAGCCCGTGTGCAGGAGCAGCCAACCTCCTACGGGGAGGGGTCCGTGGTCGTCTTCGAAGGCGCGTACGTCTTCGATGGTAAGCAGGTAGTCGGGGTCCCTGGCGGTTTCGGCGGAACGGTCGATCACGACCGCGGGGGCGACCAGGTGGCGGGGCGGCACCCGCGAGACGTCGTTGCCGTCGCGGCCGCTGATCCAGTGTATGGGCGCGTCGAGGTGGGTGCCCGTATGCTCGCCGAGCTCGAGCCAGGACCACGCCCACGCCGGCCCGCGCTCATCGTAGTGGCTGATCTCGTGCCGCTTTAGAGATGGCGTCTGCGCGAACTCGTCGGGAAGTTGGATCACCGGTGTCTGCTCGTTCAAAGGCTGGGTCAGGTCGACGATCTCGACGGCGCCACTACCGAGCGCCTCCACGAGCGATGCGACGGGATCTTGTGGTGTCATAGCGTGTCTCCTCTCAATGGGCGCGGAAGGCCTCTGCAAGCCACTCCGCCCGTACCTCCGGGTTGACCCTGGCGTCGACCAAGAGCGGGCGGTCCCGTACGTCCAACCAGTCTCGAACCGGCGAAATATCGTCCTCGCTTCTGACGGTGATGCCCTCGGCCCCCGCCGCCCGAGCGAGCGCGGCGAAGTCGGTCTCGGGAAATCGTGCCACCTCTACCGGACGCCCCATGGGGCCGAAGTGGTGCACCTCCGCCCCGTAGGCCGCGTCGTTGTAGACGACTATGAGCATCGGCAGACTGTAGCGGGCGGCCGTCTCCAGTTCCCCGAGGGCCATGAGCGCCCCGCCGTCGCCCACGGCCGCGACGGTGAGCCTCTCCGGCCGCGCAACCGCGGCCCCTATGCCGCTGGCGAGCCCCAGCCCCACCGACTGGAAGGCGTTGGGGAACACGAAGCCCTGCTGGTCGGGCACCTCCAGGTACATCGCCGGGTAGCCGAGAAAGTGGCCGGAGTCGGTGCAGACCGTGCGTTCCTCCGGGAGCAGGTCGTCCAGGGCGACGGTCAGGGGGCGTGGGTCTACGTATTCGTCGGTGCCGAGGTCTTGGTAAGGTTCGTCTCGGGTGCGGCCCCTGGAAATCTCGCGTTCCAAACCCTCGGTTCTGAACCCTTCGCCAACCACGCCCCTTCGTTCCAGTTCGCCCACGGTGGCCCTGGCCGTTTCCGCCGCGTCCCCGACGATGCCGATGTCGGCGTGGTGGACACGCCCGATCGCCTCCGGTTCCAGATCCACCTGCACCACCCGCGCCTCCGGCGAGAACAGGCGGCCGTGGCGCACGGTCCAGTGGTTGAGCGAAGCGCCGAACGCGAGCACGACGTCGGCCTCCCCCAGCAGCTTCATGGCGAGCGAGGAGGAGAAACCGCCGGCAATGCCCAGGGAGTACGGGTTGCCGGCGAAGAGCCCGTGCCCCATCGCGCTCGTCGCGAGCACGGCCCCTACCCGGTCTCCCAGCGCTTCGAGCGGCCTACGGGCGCCCGCGAGGGCAGCTCCGCGCCCGGCGACGATGGCCGGCCGGCGTGAGGAGGCGAGCAGGTCCACCACGGCGGCGACGGAGGCCTCCGACGGAACGGGCCCGTCGAGGGACGGCCAGGAGGGAACGTCCGTCAAGTCTTCCGGGCAAGGTGATTCGACCAGGTCTATAGGGATGCTCAGGACGACGGGGCGGTGTTCGGTCTGTGCGCGCCTCAGGGCGCGGGCTGTATCGGTGGCTGCCGTATCAGGAGTACGGACGCGCTCGGGGATCGCGCCGAGCGTCGCGGCGAGGGAGCCCTGGTCCACCTTGAAGTTCGACCAGAGTGTCCCGGCGGGGATGTCGGCGGCGAGCACGACGAGCGGCGTGCGGGCCTTCGCGGCCTCCGTAAGGCCGGTGAGCGAGTTGGTAAAGCCGGGGCCCTGATGGACGCTCGCGACGCCGGGCTTTCCGCTCGCGCGGGCGTAGCCGTCCGCCATCATGACCGCGCCGGTCTCGTGCCGGGAAGAGTAGAAGGTGGCGCCCGCTTCGTGCAAGGCGTTGAGAACGGCGAAGTTGCCGCTGCCCGCGAGACCGAAAAACGCCTCGACGCCACTCTCGACGAGTACCTTCCCGATCGCCTCCGAGACCCGCATGGTTCAGACTTTTCTGCGAAGACCGTTGCCCGCGACGGGTCGACCGGCAGATGGATGATCGGTAGACCCGGACCTCCTCACGCGCGCCCCTCCTTCTTCGACCTCTCTCCGGGAAGATCCCACGAACCATAAGGCAGCGTGGATGCTCGCGCAACACGCCGTTCCCTTAAAGGAGCCGGGTCATGTCCGGAGGGCGCGGCACAGATAAACTTGGGCCGTGTTCCAGAGCGCGCTCGAAGACGTACTTGCCGGGATCGACCGCGAGGAACTCGTGCGCCTGGCGGGGGACCTCGTGCGCACCCCCAGCGTCTACCGCCCCGAGGAAGAGGGTGGGAACGAAAGTAGTGCCGCCGGAGTCGTTGCGGACCACCTGCGAAACTCCGGCTTCGAGGTGAGGACCGAAGAAGTCGCTCCCGGCAGGCCCAACGTCTGGGCCGTGTGGGAGGGCGACCGTCCGGGAAAGTCCCTGCTCTTCGAGGCGCATACGGACGTGGTGACGGAGGGAAGCGCGGAGGAGTGGGAACACCCGCCGTTCGGGGCGGAGCGTGTTGGCGGGCGCCTCTACGGCCGTGGCGCCTGCGACACCAAGGGGAACCTGGCGGCCGCCGTGGTGGCCGTGCGCGCCATAAGGGACTCGGGTGTCTCTTTCCCCGGCACCCTGGTACTCTGTCACCCGGCAGACGAGGAGGGGATGATGACGGGCATCAAGGCGTTCATCGAGAACGGACATGCCGAGGGGGTTGACGCCGCCGTTATCTGCGAACCCGAGGAGAACCAGATCTGCACGAGCCAGAAGGGCGCGCTCAGGGTCGAGGTCGCCGTGCGGGGCACGATGGCGCACGGGGCTATGCCCCTAAGCGGGGTCAACCCCGTCACCAGGGCTGCGCGGTTCGTGGTCGCGGTCGAAGAGCTGGAGAGGGAGGAGGTAGAGCGCCACGGCGAGGACCCGTTCCTAGGTTATCCGAGCCTTACGCCGACCATCCTCATGGGTCCCGACTGTGGGGAACCCCAGATCAACGTGATCCCCGCGAGCGCGTACGTAGCCCTGGATATTCGCACCGTTCCTGCCCAATCTCACGAAGGCCTGGTCGAGCGCCTGAGAGATATCCTCGCGAAGCTGAGATCCGAAGACCCAGACTTCGACGCGACGCTCGAGGTGATCGAGGAACGTCCGCCGACCGAGACCCCGCAAGACGAGCCTCTGGTCGGCGCGATGGCGAAGGCTCTTGCGTACCTAACCGGCGAGGAGCCGCGCTACAACGGGGTCCCCGGCGCGACCGACGGCACGTTCCTCAGCGCGTGGGCCGGCATCCCCATCGTCACGACGGGGGCGGGGAAGCGAGAGATCCCACACCACGCCGACGAGTGGGTCGACGAGGACGAGCTCCTCGCCGCCTGCAAGCTCTACGCCGCGACGGCCATGTACTACGCTTACGGGGAGGAAGCCCATGTTTGACTACCACTCGATGTTCGACCTCACCGGCAAGAGCGCGCTCGTCGTCGGTGCCGGCAGCGGAATCGGCGAGGCCAGCGCCCACGGCCTCGCCGCCTTCGGAGCCAGCGTCGTGTGTGCGGATATGGACGCGGAAGCGGCCCAGAACACGGCCGGGGAGATAAGCTCGGAGGGCGGCGAGGCCGAAGCCCTGGAACTCGATATGACGGACCCCCGGAGTGTAGAGGCGGCCGTCGAGCGGGTGGGAACTCCCGACGTGCTGGTCAGCACGCCCAGCGTGAACGTCAGGAAACCCGTGCTGGAGATCACCGACGAGGAGTTCGATCTGATAGTCGACCTGAACCTCAAGGGAACTTTCCGCCTGATCCGTAACTTCGGGCGTGGCATGGCCGAGCGCGGCTCCGGCAGCATCATCGCCTTCTCCAGCATCCGCGGGCAGGTCGTCGAGCCGGGGCAGGGCATCTACGCCGCGACCAAGGCCGGAACGGTGCAGATGCTCAGGGCGCTCGCCTCCGAGGTCGGGCCGCGCGGCGTGCGAGTAAACGCCGTCGCCCCTGGCATAGTCGAGACGCCGCTTACGGCCCAGATCAAAGACTCCCCCGACTGGTACGACTCCTACGCTGCCAAGAGCATCCTCGGCCGCTGGGCCCAGCCGCGAGAGATGGTTGGTATGGTCGTCTACCTCGCCTCGGAGGCGAGCTCCTACGTCACTGGTGCCTTCATGCTCGTGGACGGCGGCTGGACCGCGGCCGACGGACGGTTCACCCCGCCACTCTAGCCCATTCAGGAGTTTGACACCTTGCGCGTACATACAGATACTTCGGCCCGAATATAGATTTCTGTACGTTCTGTAAGAACTCTGAAAAAGGAGAGCATCATGGCGGCGGGTTCCGGAAGCGGTCGGGGGGACTCGATCTTCAGCCTCAACGTCAGGCAGATCGTCATCGCCGGGATACTGGGGGGGATCGCGATCTTCCTCGGCGCGACCCAGCTCGGCTTTGTCCCCGTGCCAAACGTCTCGGGCCGCGCGACGATCTTGCACATCCCGGCCATCGTGGGAGGGGCTCTGGAGGGACCCGTGGTCGGTGCCCTCGCCGGCCTCATCTTCGGCATCTTCTCCTGGTTGGATCCCGTCGTACCCCCCTTGAGGAACCCACTGGTCTCGATCTTGCCGCGCATCCCGATCGGCATAGTATCCTGGCTCGTCTTCGTCTCGTTGCGTAGGACGAGCGTCGATCTCGCCTCCATCGTGGCGGGATTGCTCGGCTCGTTTGCCAACACGGTCGGCGTTGTGGGGATGGCCGTGCTGCTCGGGTACTTTCCGCTCGCCATCTTCCTGGTCGTCCTACCCCAGGCCATCGCCGAGGCTGTGCTCGCCGCCGTCGTCACGCTCGTCGTCGTCCGGGGTGTGATGCTTTTTCGCAGCGGGCGCACCACCGCCCCCGAGGAAGAATCTGAGGAGGAACGCCGCTATTAGTCAAGGTGCGGCGCCATGATCGAGCTCGACAACGTCTCGTTTACCTACAGGCCGGGCGAGGCCGACGCGGTGCCAGCGCTCAGAGGGTTGAACCTGAAGATAGAGTCGGGTCAACTGGTAGCGATCATCGGCCACAACGGTTCGGGCAAGAGCACGCTCGTCAAGCTGCTCACGGCGGTGTTGTACCCGACGGAGGGTGAGATCCGCATAGACGGCGTGCCTGTTGACAGGGAGCACCAGTGGGACATCCGGCGCAAGGTCTCCGTCGTGTTCCAGGACCCCGACGACCAACTCGTCATGAACCGCGTGGTAGACGACGTGGCCTTCGGACCCGAGAACCTGGGGTTACCACGCGATGAGATCTCGGAGAGGGTCGAATCATCGCTCGGCATGCTGGGTCTCCGGGACATCGGCGGGCGGCTCATAGAAGACCTCTCGCCCGGGCAGAAGCAGAGGGTCGCCATAGCCGGCGCCCTGGCCATGCGTCCCATGTTTCTCGTTCTGGACGAGCCGACCTCGCTCTTGCCGGTCCCTGTCGCGCGGCGTCTGATCTCGACAGTAACGGACCTGAGCCGCTGGGAGGGTATGGGTGTCCTGCACGTCACCCACTCGATGTACGAGGCCGTCCTGTTCGAGAGGGTGATCGTGATGGACGAGGGACGTGTGATCCTGGACGGTACCCCGGTCGAGGTCTTCGGGAACGTGGATAGGCTAAGGGAAGTCGGGCTGGACGTACCCCTCGCGGCTAGCCTCGCCCACCGTCTGCGCGCCCGTGGCATCCCGCTGGAGGGCGACATCCTGAACATCGAGGACCTCCGCACCGCGCTCTCCGTCGCCGCGGACCCCTCGCCATCCGCCTGATGCAAAGCGACGGACAACCCCCGATCCTGGAACTGAGGAACTTCTCCCACACGTACCTCGAAGGAACCCCGAGGGCCAGCGAAGGGGTCAGGAACATTTCGTTCCGTATCCAACCCGGCGAACGCGTGGGCATCGTGGGCGCCACCAGGTCGGGGAAATCCACCGTCGTGGACTCCTTCGTCCACCTCCTCCGCCTGAAGCCGGGACAAGTCTTCTACAGGGGTGAAGACGTGGCCGCCCCCGGCTACGACAGGGCCAGGTTGCGGCGCGAGGTGGGCATCGTCTTCCAGCAGCCCGAATCCCAGATTATCGAGGCCGTGGTCGGCGCCGACGTCGCCTTCGGGCCGACCGCCGCCGGCCTCTCCGCCGCGGAGACCAGGGAGCGCGTCGAGGAGAGCCTGAACACACTGGGGCTGCCCTATCCCGAATACCGTCTGCGCTACGTGCACGCGCTCTCCGGCGGGCAGCGGCGAAGGGTCGCCATCGCCGGGGTGCTCGCCATGCACACGCCCGTGCTCGTCCTCGACGAGCCCATGGCCGGCCTCGACCCGCGCGGCCGGAGGGAGCTTCTGGAGCTGCTCGTCAGGCTGCAGAGGGACCGAGATCTCACGCTCATCGTATGTTCCGCGAGCCTCACGGACGCCAGCCTCCTGTGCGACCGGTTGATCGTCCTGGACCGGGGCTCCGTCGTCATGGACGGGCCCGTGCGCGAGATCCTGCGCGACGCGGACCGCCTCGCCGAACTCGACATAACCCTGCCCGAGCCGGTCGTCGGCGCACGCGAGATGCAAAAACTCTTCCCCGACTTCCCCACCGACCTGCTTACCGAAGGCGAACTCGAGTCCGAGCTGCTCAAAAGGCTAGGAGTAGCGTAGTGCTCGAGCTGCAGCGCAACGTCATCTTCGGGCAGTTCGTCGACACGGGCTCGTTCATCCACCGCATGGACGCAAGGATAAAGATCGCCGCGACCCTGGTGTTCATCGTTGCCTCTTTCCTC
>DATDKB010000394.1:0-2651 GCA_036520255.1 Rubrobacter sp.
TTGGGAGGGTGTGCGGATCGAACGTTGGGGAGCTCTCTATGGTCTCTTGGTCGTGGCGCAGTTTCACCATGCCGGGGGTTTCGGTATCTACGTCTTCGAAGGGGATCAGGTAGTGCTTCCTGCCGAGGCCCAGGAAGCCCGTCGTGATTACGTGCAAGTAGCGCAGTTTTCTCTCGTCTCTGTCGACGTAGAGGCCGGCTACGTCACCGAACTCCCGATTCCCGGAGTCCAGTACCCTATGCCCACGGAGCTCATGTTGCGGTGGTCTGGGGTGCTGGTGCCGGGCCAGCTTTTCGAGGTCCACGGAAACCTCCCTTCGTGCCCAATTCCCTGTGCCGCCTAACTTCGTCTATTCCGGTATTGTGCGATTCTATAGCATCCCACGATGTCACGCATGTGTCGATGCCCATCCGATGCTATCTTTAGGTAGTCGCTTGGGCGGCTATACTGGGAGACGGCAGAAAGGAGCACGAGATGTTTGCGGCGATACGACGCTACCACACGGACCCCGATTCGCTCGATGAGGTAGTCCGCCAAGTCAACGAAGGCTTCGTGCCTCTCATAAGCGACATGCCAGGGTTCGTAGTCTACATCGCCCTCAACGCGGGGCAGGGCGAGTATGGCACGGTCAGCGTCTTCGAGGATCAAGACAGGGCGGAAGAGAGCAACAGGATAGCCGAGGAGTGGGTAAAGGAGAACCTTGGCGATCTTCTTCCGAGCCCGGACTACGCGGCTGGCGAGGTCGTCGCGTACATAGCGAAGCAGACCGGATAGGGCGGACTATCGACGCGGCTTTTCCATGCGCCAAAGCCGCACAGCGCGCGGGCCAGGAGACCGCGAACTTCGGAGTGCAGGTGTTACACGCACGTCGATGAATAAAGGGCCGGGCTCCTTGGAGCACTGGCCCTTTCCGTGTTCAGCGTTTATGCCAGCCGAATAGATCCAATCGCTGCGTAGATAAGCGGAAAGGAGGATGCGCATGCTTGACTACCGCTCGATGTTCGACCTCACCGGCAGGACTGCGCTCGTGGTAGGTGCGGGCAGCGGCATGGGAGAGGCCGGCGCCCACGGGCTCGCCGCTTTCGGGGCACGGGTGTTCTGCGCGGATGTGAACGCCGGGGCCGTCGAGGACACCGCCAGGCAGATCCGCTCGGAGGGCGGCAAGGGAGAGGCGCTGGAGCTAGATATGACGGACTCCGGGAGCGTCCAAGCGGCGGCCGAGCGCGTGGGGGTGCCGGATGTGCTGGTGAGCACGCCGAGCATCAACGTCAGGAAGCCGCTGCTAGATTACACCGACGAGGAGTTCGACCGGGTCGTCGATCTGAACCTCAAAGGTACTTTTCGCCTGATCCGGGAGTTCGGACGCGGGATGGCCGAGCGTGGCTCGGGGAGCATCATCGCCTTCTCGAGCTTCCGGGCGCAGGTCGTCGAGCCGGGGCAGGGAGTATACGCAGCGACCAAATCCGGGACCGTGCAGATGCTCAGGGCTCTGGCCGCCGAGCTGGGCCCGCGGAGCGTGCGGGTCAACACCATCGCTCCCGGGGCGGTCGAGACACCGCTCACCGCCCAGATGAAGGAGAGCCCAGGCTGGTATGACGCCTACGCTCAAAAAAACATCCTTGGTCGCTGGGCCAAGCCGCACGAGATAGTCGGGATGATAGTGTACCTGGCCTCCGACGCCAGCTCCTACGTGACAGGCGCGTTCATGCTCGTGGACGGCGGCTGGACTGCTGCCGATGGACGATTCACGCCACCCCTGTAGGTATCCCCTACCCTGCTCCGGTCCGGCATATTTTAATGTCCCGCGCTACCCCATGGGAAGTACGTCGCCCGTGATGTTGGCCACGCTCTGGCGGAGGCTCTCCGGCTCGAAGACCTTCTTCCAGTCGGGTTGAAAGATGTCCTTCTTAGCCTCCTCGATGGCCATCCTGGCTCCGGCAGAGAAGTCCCACTCTATCTCATCGAACGCTACGGCGAGCGCGATATTGATGTGACCCATCAAGAAGTCGCGGGCGGCTTCGGCGGGCACTCCGCGGCGGATGGATTCGTCCATGGCTTCCCGCATGACCACCGCGCAGGTGCAGGCGATCGTCTCAGAAAGCACCGGCTCGAGCATCGCCATCTGCTCGACGGTGACCCGGTGGGACCGGAGCACGGGTTTCCACATCTTGCTCGCTATGGCCTCGCCCCGCGCATAGTCCTCCTCGGGTCCTTGCATGAGCGCGTTGACGATGGCCTGCTTGGCCTTGCCGCTGCCGAAGAAGTCTCGGCGGGCCTCGGGGTCGCTCTCGTCGTTGTAGACCGGCGGGTGGGCCGGATGTGTCACGAAGTAAGAGACATCCTCCCGATCGGGCAGCTTTCCGGCGAAGGGAGCCGCAGGGTCAAGGCAGATCAACATCGCTCCGCTCTTGAGGTCGGGCACGATATCAGTGGCCACCTCCCCGATCAGAGCGTCCGGGACGGCCAAGACCACCACGTCGGCTTCTCGCAAAGCATCCTCTTGCTCGGAAACCTCGAGCCCCCGCTCGCGCAGGCGGGTCCGTCCCTGCTCGCTCTTCTCCACGTTGAGCATCCGATAGCCCGGTTCATCCTTGAGCGCGTTGGTTACGCGCGTACCCATGTTGCCACCCGCGCCGAAGACTGCGATCGTT
>DATDKB010000395.1:0-8302 GCA_036520255.1 Rubrobacter sp.
CTCGCGGGTCGCCTGCACGCCCTCGCGGATATCCCCCCCGGCCTCAAGGGCACGGTCCAGGTTATCCAGAACGGGGAGTAGCTCTTGCACCAGCCTCTCCGACGCCACCGAGAGTATGCGGACGCGCTCCCGCTCCTGCCGTTTGCGTGAGTTCTCAAACTCGGCCTTCAGGCGACGCAGGGCATCCAGGTACTGGTCCCGCTCGAGGCGCGTCGCCTCCAAATCTTCCGCCAACACAGCCAACCCCTCAACTTCGAGGGCGGGGTCTCCATCGGCGGAAACCGGTTCTTCGTCGACCACCTCGGGCGCCTGGATCTCCTCTGCCGCCTCTTCGGATGCGAAGTCGTTCCCGAACTCGGGGTCGCGCTTGTTCTCCTCGCTGCTCAAAACTCGCTAGTCCTCCTGTGGCTGCCGTGCGGACGACCGGGGTGGGGTCTCTTCCCCACCCACGACCGTTGCTGTTGTTACTTGCGCTCCTCGCCGTCCTCGTCCTCGTCCACGACCTCGGCGTCCTCTACCAGGTCGTCGGTGTCCGTAGCCCCGGCGGAGCTCGCCCCTTGCTCCTGCTGGGCCTGGCTGTAGAGGACTTCAGAGAGTTTGTGGGAGGCCGTCATCAGGGTCTCCTGCTTGCGCTTGATCTCCTCGACGTCCCCGCCGGCGAGCGCCTCCTTTGTCTCCTTGATAGCCTGCTCGATCTCCAGCTTGGTGTTCGGGTCGACCTTGCCGTCCACGTCCTTGAGCGAACGCTCGATGGAGTACACGAGGTTGTCCGCGTTGTTGCGTACGTCAGCCTCCTCGCGGCGGCGCTTGTCCTCCTCGGCATGCGATTCGGCGTCCTGCATCATCTGCTGGATCTCCGAGTCCGAGAGGCCGCCCGAAGCAGTGATAGTGATCCTCTGCTCCTTGCCCGTCCCGAGGTCTTTTGCCCCGACGTTCACTATGCCGTTGGCGTCTATATCGAAAGCGACCTCGATCTGGGGTACACCCCTGGGCGCCGGCGGAATCCCGACGAGCTGGAAGTTGCCGATGATCTTGTTGTAGGCCGCGATCTCACGCTCTCCCTGGTAAACCTTGATCTCCACCGACCCCTGGTTATCGTCAGCGGTGGTAAACACCTCACTCTTACGCGTAGGGATAGTGGTGTTCCGCTCGATCAGCTTGGTGAACACCCCCCCCTTGGTCTCGATGCCAAGTGAAAGGGGCGTCACGTCGAGGAGCAGCACGTCCTTGACCTCGCCCGCGAGCACGCCGGCCTGGATGGCGGCCCCCACGGCCACGACCTCGTCGGGGTTGATGCCCTTGTGGGGCTCCTTGCCGGTGATCTCCTTGACCTGCTCCTGCACCGCAGGAATACGGGTCGAGCCCCCGACAAGTATGACCTGGTCGACCTGGCCCTGCTGCAGACCGGCGTCCTCCATCGCCTGACGAACCGGACCAGCCGTCGCCTCGACGAGGTCCGCGGTCAGGTTGTTAAACTGCGCCCTGGTGAGCGTCAGGTCCATGTGCTTGGGGCCGTTCTGATCGGCCGTGATAAAGGGAAGGTTGATGGACGTGCTAGTCGTGGAGGAGAGTTCCCTCTTGGCCTTCTCGGCGGCCTCGACGAGGCGCTGGGCAGCCATCTTGTCCTTGGAGAGGTCTATGCCCTCGATCTTCTTGAACTCCGAGACCATCCACTCGACAACCTTGGCGTCGAAGTCGTCGCCGCCGAGGTGGTTGTTGCCGCTGGTGGCCTTGACCTCGAAGACCCCTTCGCCGAGTTCCAGGATGGAGACGTCGAAGGTGCCGCCGCCGAGGTCGAAGACGAGGATGGTCTGGTCTTCCTCCTTGTCCATTCCGTAGGCGAGCGACGCGGCGGTCGGCTCGTTGATGATGCGCTTGACGTTGAGTCCGGCTATCCTACCCGCGTCCTTGGTCGCCTGGCGCTGGGCATCCTCGAAGTACGCAGGCACCGTGATAACCGCCTCCGTAACCTCCTCGCCCAGATACTCCTCAGCGTCCCTCTTCAGCTTCTGGAGCGTCATCGCGGAGATCTCAGGCGGCGAGTACTCCTTGTCGTCAATTGCGATCCTGATGTCCCCGCCAGGACCCGACTTGACCTCGTAGCCGACGCGGCCTGCCTCGGTCTTTACGTCGTTGTAGTGGCGCCCCATGAAGCGCTTGATCGAGTAGACCGTCCGCTCCGGGTTCGTGACGGCCTGCCTCCTGGCGAGCTGCCCGACCAGCCGCTCCCCGCTCCTCCTGTCGAAGGCCACCACAGACGGCGTCGTCCTCTCGCCTTCGGAGTTGGTGATCACCGTCGGATCCCCGCCCTCCAGTACCGCAACACAACTGTTCGTCGTACCCAGGTCTATCCCAATGCTCTTGGCCATGCGCTTACCTCCCGCAAAATGAACCGATCTAAAGTAGGGTTAGTATAAAATCTGAGTGTCTTACTTGCAAGTTTGTACGCTTGCCAGCATGTCAGCCGAAAGTCAGTTCGGCAAAGTAAGTGTTGGCTGGCTGAAGGGCCAACATGCTGACGGGCTGTATAAGGTAGGATACGGTTATCGCCGGAGCTTTGGACTCTGGAGTTTGTCGGGAGGTATTTGGGAGCCGGAGTGGACGAAACTATTTTACTGGTCGACGACGACGCCGCGCTTCTGGAGGTCACGTCGATCGTTTTGGCATCGGAAGGTTATCGGGTATTAACGGCGGAGGACGGGGTCGAGGCGCTGCGGATCCTCGGTCGCGAGGAGTTGGATCTCGTGGTGCTCGACATCATGTTGCCGAGGATGAGCGGGTTCGAGGTTTTGAAGAAGATGCGCGAGCACAGCGACGTACCCGTCGTGTTGCTCACGGCCAAGAGCCAGTCCGTAGATAAGGTGGTCGGGCTCGAGCTCGGGGCCGACGACTACATCACCAAACCCTTCGACACCAAGGAGTTGTTGGCCAGGATCAAGGCCATCCTCAGGCGGTTCGGGAGGGACGGCAGGGGCAGGGAGGGACTACTCAGGTTGGGTCCGCTGGAGCTGGACCCGAACGGCTACACCGTGAGCCGGTCCGGGGAGATGCTAGATCTCACGCCCACCGAGTTCAAGATTCTCGCGCTGCTCATGCGCCGTCCCGGGCAGGCCTTCAGGCGGGCCCAGATCTCCGAGGCCGTCTCTACGGGGTCGCACTATCTGGCGAGCCGTTACATAGACGTACACATAAGCAGGCTCAGGGCAAAGATCGAACACGACCCGTCGAGGCCCGAGATCATACAGACCGTCCCGAGCGTCGGGTACAGGGCGGCCAGGCCTGTCTAGGCGCCGTGGTAGAGCATGGGCAACAGAGACGCTAAGGTCATCCCGCCGGGTTTGAGCTTCAGGACCAGGATCTTCGTGGCGCTCGTCGGGATCTCGTCGGTGACGAGCCTGATCATCGGCCTCGTCCTCTACTACTTCGCCCAGGACCGGCTGGTCCACGCCGAGAACACGCTGCTCAAGCAGCGCTCCCAGACGGCGAACTTAGGCGCGCAGGACTTTCTGGAGGGCCTGCGCGACCCCGAGGACAAGACGCTCCCCCCGCCCACGACCTACGCCGAGCAGCTCGTCCGGTCGGTGGCCGACCCGACGGGCCTCGAGGTGCTCTACGTCGGCCCCGACCTGGAACCCCTGGCCGCCCGCGACGGCCTCGGAAATCCTCTGGCCCCTGGGCAAGCCTACGAGGGGCTCGGGCTCGGTAGGGCGGAGCTCGAACAGGGCGTCCAATCGCCTCTGGGAGAGGGCAGGCTCGTGTGGAGCGAGGGGCACTCGGGTTACGTGGCAGTATGGCCGCTTACGGCCTCCGACGGCACGGTGAAAGGAGTCCTGGTCTACGACGTTCCCCGCGACGAGCTCGGGGACACGCTGGCCTACCTGCGCTACGGCATCCTCGGGGCCATACTGACGAGCATCCTTCTGGCCGGGGCCGCGAGCGTGCTCCTCACAAGCCAGGTCACACGACCCCTCTCCGAGACCCGCGACGCGGCCATCAGGGTCGCCTCGGGAGATTACGCGGCCACCGTGCCGGTCAAGAGCAGAGACGAGCTCGGCGAGGTGGCCCGTGCGTTCAACTACATGGCCGAAGAAATAGAGCACTACGTCGGGGAGATACAGGAGCAAAAAAGCCGCCTGGAGGCCGTCCTGCAAGCCTCTCCCGAGGCCGTCGTCGCCACGGACCTCAAGGAGCGTGTTACCATGGTCAACCCTGCGGCGGCCAGGATGCTCGGCATCCTGGCTTCTGACAGGGGACGTACCCTGCAAGAGATAAGAATTCCCGGCGGCGTGCTCAAGTGCGTGCGCGAGGCGTCAGTAAACGGGGTCGCGGTAAGGGAGGTAGAACTTGAGGATAAGGCCTACTGGGCCTACGCCGCCCAGATGGACCGGGGGGAGCCCGGCGTCGCGCAAAACGGCGGCGGAAACGCCGGCATCATCCTGGCCGTCAGGGACATAACCGAGCATCGTTCCCTGGAGAAGGCCAAGACGGCTTTCGTCTCGGACTTCTCGCACGAGCTCAGGACGCCTTTAACCACCATCCAGAGCGCGGTCGGGTTGCTCGAGCGGGCGCGCGACCGGCTCGACCCGCTGGAGCACCGAGCGCTCGAGCTGGCCGATCAGGAGCTCGGGCGCATAAGGGGGATGGTCGAGGAGCTCATGACCCTCGCTCAGATGGACTCCTGGCAGTACCAGCTCGAGGTGGGTCCGGCCAACCTCAGCACCGTCGTCCAAACCGCCATAGAGTCGGTGGGAGCCAAGGCCGAGAGGTTCGACATCGGGATATATTTTGCCGACGCCGGCGAGCACCGCTGCGCTTGCGACGTCCAGAAGCTCTACCAGGTCTTCCTAAACCTGCTCGACAACGCCATCAAATATTCCGACCCTGGCGCCAGGGTAGATATCGAGATAGACGAGGCCGTCTCATCATTGACCGTGCGCATCAAGGACACGGGCCTCGGCATCCCCGAGGAAGATCTCGGCCAGCTCTTCGATCGTTTCTATAGGGTGGACAAAGACCGCTCCCGCGCGAGCGGGGGGAGCGGGCTGGGGCTGGCTATAAGCAAGCAGATAGTGGAGATGCACGGCGGCGACATCTCCGTCGAGAGCGAGGTAGGAGTGGGCTCCATCTTCGAGGTTCACCTCCCGAAGGCGTTCCTCTCCCGCTCCGTTAGCAAGGCCCTCTGAGGTGGCCCCGGCAAGGTTAAGCCTGCTGGTAGTCCTGGCCGTGCTCATAACAGGATGCGCCCACACCGAGGAATCCCCCATCGCGCCCCTCGCCCCGGCGGCGGGAAGGGTGGATCCCGGACTCGGTCCCGGGACGCGGGCCCTCAGCTCCGGACCCGGGTACAAGGGCTCGCCGGGCTGGAGCCCGAACGGGGGTAGGATCTCGTTCACCGTAGACGGTTACGTGGTGGACAGGCCAACGACCTCGGGAGAGCAGAGACGCTGGACCACGAAGGATTTCGTCGCCACAGATACAGAGTGGACCTCGGATGAGACGCTGGCGATCCTCGGCGCGGCCTCAGCATCCCACTCAGGACGAAAAGCAAGCAATTCCCTGTACCGGGCGAACGCGAGAGCGGACTCGCTGGAGCTGGAGAAGGTCACCGGGGGGGTTCTGGCGATGAGCCCGGGTGAGGAGGGTTTGATCTTCGCCCTGGAGATCGGGGCCGACGAGAGCGGGCTCGCCCTGACACGCGGCAGCGGAAAGGTCCGCAGGCTCTACGCCGACGGCACCATCGAAGGCCGCGTCGCGGCCCTCTCCCTGTCGCCCGAAGGCGACAAGGCGGTCGTGGCCCTGCGTCCTCCAGAGGACCCCCGGACCTCCGAGTTGCGTACGTTCGACCTCCGGAACGGGACGGGCCGGGAGGTAACGCGGCTGGACGGGAACCGGGAGATCCTGGGCACGCCCCAGTGGACACAGCAGGGCCTCTACTTCGTGGCCGGTAAAAGGACCACGGGCGTAGACGCCGACGGCTCGGAACCGCTCTACAACCTCTACAGCGTGCCGGCGGAAGGCGGCGCGCCCGAACTCGCGCCCGGCGTGGGAGAGGACTTCGTAGCCTCGAGTATCCGCGTCTCTCCCGACGGTAGGCAGCTGGCAGTCATTGGCCGCCTCAACCCGAAGTCGCCGACCAACCTCTACGTGCTCGACCCCGCCGCGCGCAAACTCAAGGCCGTAACGACCAACGAAGACATGGAGATGAAGACCGAGCCCGACGACCTGGCGTGGTCCCCCGACGCCAAGAACGTCGCCATAATCGCCCGTGGCACCCCCTTGACGGAACCAGAGGTGCGCCCGGAACCCGCCGACAGGATCCTCAGGGACTTCTACAACCTCTACGAGATACCGATCCCCGGGCACACCCAACCGTGAAGGACATAGTGTTCTGGATCTCCGGCACCGCCCTGGCCTTCGTGGTCACGGCCGAGGCTTTTTTGCTTCTGGCGAACCTCGCCACCGCCCCGTCCGAGAAAAGCTTGGCGCCGGACTCGCCCGAGGCTGGATCCGAACCCGCCGTAGAGCTGGCGCTGGACACAGAACAGCTCGAGTCGCTCAGGCCGCGGCCGGACCAAAGCCTCGACCTCGTGGTGAAGAACGAGGGTGGCAGGCCCATCTCGGACGTGAACGTAACCCTGAGCGTCTCCTCCGAGAACACCGCCCTCTCGAACCCTCGCTACTACCGTCAGACGCTCGGAAAGGTACCGGCCGGAGAGGCGGAAGATGTCGATTTCGGGTTCGACCTCTCGGAGCCCGAGCAGCGCGTCACAGGACGACCAGCCTCGGAACCGGCACGCAATATACTGGAGATAAAAGCTACCACCCCCGAGGGTATCTCGACGGTGAGAACGGTGATCCTGCCGCCGTGATGTCAGCACTTCAGCATTTCAGGTTTCGTTTGCCAAAGAATGTGCCGACGGCTGATGCCGCGTCCGTCTGGGGCGGTCGCACTTTCCGGCTGCGGGCGCACACCGATTACTTCCCTTCCGTCGTTCCCGCGAAAGCGGGAATGCACGAGTGGCAGAGGACGTACGCCCTTGCGCGGAGGGTTACCGTCCATCCTGACCCGTGGAGGCCGATAGCCGATCGCGCAAAGCCTACCCACGGTGCTGTAATAGCAGGTCGCGGCAGCATCGAGCTTCCGCATCCCACGCTTGTCAGGTCATTGCTTTGGCTGACTTGCTGACAGGCTGAATTGCTGAAGTGCTGACTGCTCGCGGGCCAGCGTGCCTGGTACGGGAGATTGTATGCCGGGCAGCTTTACGCGGCCGACTAGCGACCGGGCCAGCTCCCCCACTTCGACTGCGCTTTTCAGGTCGATGTGCGCCAGCGTGTAGTAGCTGCTCCGGTATGGGGCGCGGTGCAAGGGTTGCCAGCCGCTCTCCAACAGGAACGAGGTGGGGACGTGGTTGGATACCCCGCGGTCGCTGGCGATCGCCTGTACCCTCCCGACGCCCCGCTGCCTGAGGTCTCTGAGCATCCTCACCAGGAGGCGGCGGCGCGTGCGCGTGTCTCCCCCCGCGTAGGCCAGCAGCACGGCCTCCTCGTCGACCGCGAGGGGGTAGCGGGCCGCGCTCGCCAGATGCTCCGGCGGAGCGTAGATTACGAACCCCTGAACCTCGCCGCCGCGCCTGACAGCGAAACCAGCCGTCCCCCAGCGGTCGTTCAGCTCGCGGAACCACCCTTCGGCCGAGTGCCTGTTTTCGGTCCAGTAAGAAACGACGGCCTCCAGATCCGGAACCTCCGCCGCTTCTTGGGCCGAGATCTCACCGATCGTGGGAACGAAATAGGGGGATTTCATTGCTCGCGGTCCGGTTCTTCATGCCCCCTCAGCCGCTCCCTCGTCTCCCTGACCTTCCTGCGGAGCTCCTCGGACCTCTCCACATCGGCTGTCTCCTCGGCGTCGCCGACCACGTCTTTGGACACGTCCCTGAGGTGGGGCCCGAATATCTCGGTTTCTTCCTCCGAGGGAGAGGAGCCACCGCCGAGGTTCGCGACGTCGGGAGGCGGCTTGCGGGGTCCTTCGCGGGCCTCAGCCAGACGGTCTCTCATCTGCTCCTGGGCGCCGAAGTACGTCTCGCGGCCCCTCTCGCGGGCCTCCCCCGCCCTGTTGGCGAGCGAGCCGCGAAGCTCCTTTCCGCTGCGGGGGGCCAGCAGTATACCCACCAGGGCTCCCGCCGCGCCGCCCAGCACGAAGGTCCTCAGTCGCTGTTTGTCCAGCACCTTTATCTCCTTGTGGGCCTTTCGGGTTATTCTAACCGCTTTTCGCGCGGGTGATGGGGACCCCCTGCCGCGGCGTGCC
>DATDKB010000396.1:0-4116 GCA_036520255.1 Rubrobacter sp.
AAAACAGCCCGGCCCTCCTTTTCACCCTATTCACCCGAATGCGTGGAAGCGCATTCTCGCAGTGACGCGACATACATCGATTTACATCACCTCTACATCACCCAGCGCGCAATCCTCCGCAATGGTGTGCAAGCCCGTGAAGAAAATCCCGCTTAGGTAAGAGGACTCTGCAAGCCAAAGCAAGTGGCTGCAATGCCAGGCAACCCCCTATTTCTCACTCGTAATGAGCAGGTCAGCGGTTCGAGTCCGCTCGTCGGCTCTTTAGTTTTATCGCGATTTGCAGGAAAAACACAAGTGGTAGAAGAGGTCTCGACACTAAGGCCGGGGCTATCTTACTGCAACCCGCCAAAGAGAAGCACTCTTGGTTGAATGGAGGCGTGATGGCACAGCGCGCATCGCCTTTGACGTACGCGCTCTGTACTTCGATGTGCCCCCATGATGGCCAGCCTCGTGGCAACCTCCGAGGACGGTGTAGCGCTCCCTACATCTTCTGCTGCCGGAGGGTTGGCTGGTGCGTAGCCGGAACTGTCAGGGTCGCACCTGGCTTGTTGAGTTACCCAACTTCGTCTAGGATGTTGGGTAACATTAGTAGCTTGAGGGAGTTAGGGTGGCGCGGAACATACCCCAAGTCACGGATGGGGTAGTGCGTGTCCGTGAAGCGCTGGGCGGCCCAAAGATTGTGGTCGGTTCACCTTCCTGGATCGCATGGCTAACCGATCCAACGACGCGTTCATTCGCGTTCCGGAGCCCAAGCGGAACCTACACCGCACGCAAGGAGCACCGGTCGCGCGGTGGCGAGTATTGGACTGCCTATCGCAGACAAAGCGGCCGGCTTCGGAAAGCTTACCTAGGCAAGGCGGAGGACTTGACTCTCACCCGGCTGGATGAGGCCGCGGCGGCGCTGAGTGGGCATGGCGACTATGACACGGCGAGCCCACCCCCGGATGCGACCTCAGGCGATGGCGGGTCTAGGCGAACGGATGCCATCCCTACAGAGGGTCCCACGACGGCGAACGACCATGTGCGGGAGCGCTCGCACCGGGGAGCGCCCGGCGATGCGCTCCTTATGTCCAAGTTGTCGGTCCCGTTCGTACGCCCCTCCCTGGTTGCACGCGCGGGCCTCAGTGAGAAGCTCGACGAAGGGCTGGGAGGCAAGCTCACCCTCCTATCTGCGCCTGCAGGCTTCGGCAAGACCACCCTACTGAGTTCATGGATCAGTGAGCTCTCCGACGACGGTCGGCCTGTTGCCTGGCTTTCCTTGGATCCTGGCGACAACGACCCGACGCGGTTCTGGCGCTACTTCGTTACGGCGGTAGACCAGATCATGCCTGGCTCAGCGGAGACCGCCTTGGCGTTACTTGGCTCCCCGCAGGCACCGCCTATCGAGGCCATCCTCACGACCCTGCTGAACGAAGTGGGCGACCTGGACGCCGACTCTGTGCTCGTCCTAGACGACTACCACCTGATCGAGTCTCGGGCGATCCACGAGGCACTAACCTTCTTGATCGACTACCTCTCGCCGCGGATTCACCTGGTGATCGCTACGCGAGCGGACCCGCCCTTGCCACTCCCAAGGTTGCGGGCGCGCGGCGAGATGACCGAGCTGCGCGCGGACGACCTACGCTTCACCCCTGAGGATGCCGCGATGTTCCTCAACCCAGTTATGGGCCTTGAGCTCTCCGCGGAGGACATTACCGAGCTGGAGGGGCGTACTGAGGGCTGGATAGCGGGGCTGCAGATGGCGGCCCTTGCCATGACGGGTCGCGACGATGTCCCTGGCTTCATCGCTTCGTTCACGGGCTCCAACCGCCACGTGGTGGACTACCTCGCCGAGGAGGTGCTAGGGCGGCAGCCGGAAGAACTACAAACTTTCCTGCTCGAAACCTCCATCCTAGATCGGATGTGCGCCCCCTTATGCAACGCCGTTACCGGTCACGCTGATGGGCAGACCACGGTGGAGCGCCTTGAGCAGGCCAACCTGTTCGTGATCGCGCTCGACGATGAGAGACGATGGTATCGTTACCATCACCTCTTCGCCGACGTCCTGCGCCAGCGCCTGCACCAGGAGTACCCCGATCTCCTCCCGGAACTGCACCGGAGGGCCAGCGGGTGGTTCGAAGAGGAAGGGCTGGTTTCCGAAGCGATTCACCACGCCTTGGCGGCCCAGGATTGGGAGCTAGCCATCCGCCTAATCGAATCGAGCGGCATGACGATCGTGCTCGGTCAGCAGGGCCAGACGGTGTTGGGCTGGATCGACGAGATTCCTAAGGAGCTGGTACGCGAGCGTCCGGATCTTTGCACGATTCGGGCGTTAGCGCTCGTGTTTTCCAATCGACCGGATGCTGCCGAGGTAAGCCTACAACAAGCCGAGTGGTGCCTTCGCGGAGACCCGACCGCAGATGAAGCTCGCACCATCCTGGGTCGAGCGGCCGTGATCCGGGCGGCCATCGCGCGGTTCTCCGGTGACTTAGAGCGCTGCGTTGCCCTGGGACGCCAGGCGCTGGAGCTGCTGCCGGAGACAGAATCAACCGCGCGAGAGCGCGCGTCCGCCGGAACCAACGCGGTTCTTGCGTATCAGGTGAGCGGCGACGTGACGCCTGCAAAGGAAAGCCCGTTGGAGGAGGCGATCACATCGTTCCGTGCCTCCGGCGCCCTGATCGCGTTGCTGAATGGCATCAACCACCTGGCGCGGATGCGAACGCTGCAGGGCCGTCTCCGGGCGGCGGTCGCCACCTACGAGGAAGCGGCCGAGGTGGCCTCGGGACGGTACGGGGCGCGGGATCTTGTCAACAGCGCGGCTTACTACGTGGGCCTGGGGGACATCCATCGCGAATGGAACGATCTCGGCTCCGCAGAAACCCATCTGAGGCGCGGCACGGACCTGGTCACCGGAGCAATAATGGTCGAGGCGGATGTGGCCGCGAACGGCTACCTGTCCCTCGCTTGTCTGCAGCAGGCTCGCGGTCGGCTCGACGATGCGCTGGCAACGCTGGAGCGGTTCGCCACCTTGGCTCGCCAGCGCGATTTCGCTGCACGCCTGGTCGCGCGCGGTGACGCAGCGCGGACGAGGCTTGCCCTCGCCCAAGACGACCTCCCTGCAGCCGTCGGTTGGGCCGAAGCCACCGGGCTCGACGCCGAAGGCGAGCCCTCCTATCCTCGTGAGGATGAGTATCTGACCCTGGCCCGCGTGCTCATCGCCCGGGGACGGTTGGGCCCGACGGGCTCCTACCTCGACGACGCGCTGGGTCTGCTCGATCGGCTGCTTGGGGCGGCGGAGGGTGGAGGGCGGATGGGGAGCGCCATCGAGATCCTCGCCCTGCGCGCGCTGGCCCTGCAGGCCGAGCACCAATCTAGTGACGCGCTTGCCGCGCTCGAAAGAGCCCTCGTACTCGCCCAAACCGAGGGCTACATCCGCCTCTTCGTGGACGAAGGAGCGCCGATGAAGGCGTTGCTTTCGGAGCTCCTCAAGGCGCGGCGCAAGGGAGCCCACGCAGCCAAGCAGCCCACTTCCCTCACCTACGTGCGGAGCTTGCTCGCGGCGTTCGAAGCACCACACACGAGTACCGGACCATCGGAAGGGCTCGCCTCGGAGAGCGGCCAACCGCTACTCGACCCCCTGACCGCGCGCGAGAGGGAGGTGCTTGCATCGATCGCCGAAGGCCTCTCCAACCGGGAGATAGCAGCCCGGCTTTTCATCGCGACCAGCACCGTCAAGGGGTACGTCCACAGCCTCTTGCGCAAGCTCGAAGCAGATAGCCGTACCAAGGCGATCTCACGCGCACGCGAACTGCACCTCCTCTCCGAGTAGTATTTCGGGTTACCCAACAAGTCCTTAGGGCGCTCACCACGGTCGAGGGGCCCTCTTGACCATACCCCAAAACCCGCCCTGATACCCACCTTTGGATGGATGTGGCCCCACCCGACCCTTCCCTAAGCTGCCAGCACAGGCAACCGAAAAGGAGGAAAGGACATGGTGAAGCGAACAGACGTGATCCTGTCGGTGGGGATGTTGGTGCTGGTCCTTCTCGCTTTGGCGCTCATGGTCGCCACGGGGAGCACGGGCGAGTTCGTCGCGTGGGCGTGGGAGCGCCACCACAACGTTCTTAGCTGGTACAT
>DATDKB010000397.1:0-10661 GCA_036520255.1 Rubrobacter sp.
GGACTTCTAATCCGCCGGTCGCAGGTTCGAATCCTGCCGGGCGCGCCGCGATACTTAGAGGAGCATAATGCCTATAGACACCGCTCTGGTCGGCGCGTTGCACGTAGACTACATAGGGAGGCGGGATCTCTCCGAGAACGAGCCTCTTCACCACACCCTGTTCCAGACCTCGACCATCGACGCCTTGCTCGACGGCAACTACGACGGCGATGTGAGCTTCGCGGAGCTGGCAGAGCGCGGCGATTTCGGACTCGGCACGTTGGATGCGCTGGACGGGGAAATGATCTCTCTCGACGGCAACTTCTACCAGGTAAAGTCTGACGGAGTGGCCCAACCGGTCGACGGACGCACGAAAACGCCATTCGCAGTCGTTACTTTTTTCGAGCCGGTAAGGCCACGAACACTAGAGGCGGCGATGGACTTCGCCGCCCTCTGTGATCTGGTGGACAAGCTCTTGAACGACAAAAGCGTTTGCTGCGCCGTGCGCGTGGACGGACACTTTGGTCACGTCAAGACCCGGAGCGTGCCCCGCCAGTGCAAACCCTACCCGCCACTCGCGGAGGTCGTAAAGAACCAGCCTGTCTTCGAGCTTCACGATGTTCCGGGTAGCCTGGTAGGTTTCAGGTTTCCCGATTACGCCCAGGGCCTAAACGTCGCCGGTTATCACTTTCATTTCATAACAGAGGACAGGAGCGCCGGGGGGCACGTGCTCGGGTGCCGGTTGACCGAGGGGGCGCTCTACATCGACCGGGAAGCGGATCTCCGGGTCGAGTTGCCCCCGGCCGTCAGCCTGCCGATGCCTGACCAGACAGCCTCGAAGCGAGAGACGCTGGATCGCATCGAAAAAGGATGAGGCGCGCCGCGCCCCATCCCGAACACCTGGTACGTATGCAGGGGCGGTTCGCGAACCACACCTAAACGGCGAACGCCCGGCTAGAGATCCGTGTCGCGATGGGTCTGGTCCTCGATCTCGATCTCCTCCTTGCGGACGTCCTCCTCGACGACCTCAACGTCTTCGACGACCTGCTTGCGTATCCGGATCTCCTCCTTCACCACGGGCCGCTTCTCCACCACGACCTCTTCCTCCACGATCGGAACGACGATCTCTTCCTCCCCGATCTGGGGCGTGGCGGCGATCTCTCCCCCGGAGGTAGCGCCTTCTTCCACGGGTACGCGCTCCACGGTTACCTCGGTCCGCTTTCTGGGGACCTCGATCCGCTCCCGCTCGGTACGCACGCGCTTGCGGACCCGCATCGCCCCCGCCTCGCGCTCGCGCCTGCCGACAAGGATCTCCTCCTCCGAACGCCGCACGCTGATCTCGTCATCCTCGCGGCCGGCTACGTCCGATGAGGGCTCTTCACCGCCCACACCCGTCAGCCCCAAGTCGGCGGTTCTGCCTTCGGTGGTACCGCCTTCGGTGCTGACGCCTTCGGTGCTTACGCCTCCGGGGGTGGTGCCTTCGACCCCGCGTGTGATCGGCAGGGCGTAGTGGAGCCGGACCCGCCGCTCGAAGTCGGGGGTGACTTCATCGTCGTAGCCCAGGCTCGGCGCGGTCTCCACCACGGTTATCGGGCGCGAGACCACCATCCGCCTGAGCTGGTCGTCGATCTCGATGACCTCGGCGGGAACCAGGACCGAGCGGTTCGTGATCGAGCCAGGCTCGACCCCAACGTACTCGGGCTCGTCTGTATCGTCGACGAAGAGGTCGCTGATCGGCCCGATCCTCACCCCGTGCTGGTCGTAGACTTCGTAGTCCGCATACCGTTGTTCGGGCGTCACACCCGACTCCGCTTCGGACAAAACGCCCACCTCTCTGGTCTCTCGTGTCACGCGGTCTGAGCCGGTGGCCGGCTCCCTCTCTCGGGCCGCCGTGGTCTCCGTCCCTGTTTCTTGCCTCGCGTCGGCGCCGAGGGCCTGGGTCGCGGTAGAGGTAATACCGTCGGCGGCGTCGGTCACTGTGCCGACGGTCCCGAGCGCGGTGCCCAGGACTCCCTCGTTCTCCGGGGTTTGACCCTCCCGGTAATCGCGGTGCTCCCGGATCTGACCGTCCTGGCCATGGAGGAAGAACTCGGCCCCGGCTCTGCGGGCCAGTTCCCTGCCGCTTTCAGCCGCCTCGGACTGGGTCGGATGAATCGAGGTCGCCCGCTGATTGCCCTCGCGAACCACGACCCACGCGCCATCCCGAAGCTCGATGTGCACGGCGGGTTGTTGCGCCATATTGTCCACTTCCTTTCGGTCGATCTACCGGAGTGCTGATATCATTGTTCTTACCCGCAGCTGGTCTTTCCCAACACGCCATCTACACCTGTTAGATGTGCCGGCAGGGGCGAGGGTTACGCCAGGCACCGCGCGGAGGTCTTTCGTACACCTTCCCTTGGGTGGCTACCGGGCGCGTACTTCACGGCGGCGTGCTAGGCTGGCGCCGAACCTGGTAGCAGACCACAGGGAGGATCGTATGGAGTATCGTCGACTTGGACGCTCCGGGCTTTACGTCTCTGCCATGACTCTCGGCACGATGACCTTCGGGGGACGTGGCGATTTCGGGATGGTGGGGTCTACCGATGTCGCCACCGCGACCCGGCAGGTGGACGCGTGCCTCGATGCTGGCGTTAACCTCTTCGATACGGCTGACATGTACTCAGATGGTGAGTCGGAGGAGATTCTCGGCCAGGCAATCTCCGGACGGCGCGACAGGTTGCTGCTGGCGACCAAGGCGCGTATGCCCGTGGGGGATGGGCCAAACGAGACAGGCCTCTCCAGGCAACACCTGATCCGGCAGTGCGAAGCGAGCCTCAGGCGCCTCGGGACAGACTACATCGACCTCTACCAGACCCATGAGTGGGACGGGATCACGCCGCTTGAAGAGACACTCGAGGCGCTGGACACGCTCGTCCGTTCGGGCAAGGTGCGCTACATCGGCTGCTCGAACCTTTCCGGCTGGCAACTGATGAAGGCCCTCGGGGTCTCGGAGAGGCTCGGGCTGCAGCGCTACGTGAGCCAGCAGATCTACTACTCCCTAGAGGCGCGGGATGCCGAGTACGAGCTCGTGCCCCTCGCCATAGATCAGGAGTGCGCGATCCTGGTCTGGAGCCCTCTGGCAGGGGGCCTCCTCTCGGGCAAATACCGTCGCGACGAGGACGCAGCAGAAGGTCGCCACGTGAGCGGCTGGGATGAGCCTCCCGTCCGCGACCCTGACAAGCTCTACGACACCATAGACACCCTCGTCGAGATCGCCGAAGGTCACAGCGTCTCGGCTGCACAGGTAACCCTCGCTTGGCTGCTAGGCCGCCCCGGCGTAGCCTCCGTGGTAGTCGGCGCCCGCACCGAAGAACAGCTAGCCGACAACCTCGCCGCCGCCGACCTGCGCCTCTCCGACGAGGAGCGAGCCCGACTCGAGGAGGTTAGCGCCCCTCCACTCCTCTACCCCTACTGGCATCAGGCCAGAACGGCCTCAGACCGCCTAAGCCCCGCCGATCTGACCCTCCTCGGCCCACACCTAACCTGACCCGAAATGCTGACAAGTGAAGGCGAAGCTCGAAGGGCGTAGCGTGCTAACGCCGATAGGAGCCTGGCGTTTGGCCCGACAGTCGCTTGAACGTCTTGGCGAAGTGGTGGACGTCGGAGAACCCGCACTGGGCGGAGATCTCCCGCATCGTGAGGCTCGTGTGGCGGAGCAGGTCCTGGGCGCGCTGTATTCGCAGGTGCAAGAGGAACTGGTGCGGTGGCCTCCCGAAGTGGTCGCGGAACACCTGGGAGAAGCGCGAGGCCGAAAGCCCGGCCCGCGCGGCCATGTCCGAGACGGATAGGGGCTCGGAGAGACGCAGCGACATGAACGAGATGATCCAGTTCAAGAATTCGGGCTCATCCGCGGAGTCCGAGCTTTTGCGGGAGTAGCCCTGTAAGACCGAGAGGATGAGCCCCGTCGCGAGGTACTGGGACTCGAGCTGGCCGAGAAAGTCCTTGCGCTGCCAGATCCCTATGGTCTTGAGCATGGTATCCCTGAACTGCGCGGGATGCGGCGGGACGAACCTGGTGGGTACCCGGACACCTGCCGCCTCATCCAACCTTGGCTGCATGAGATCCCCGAGGCCGGAAACGTCGACCCGTCCGGAGCGGACCACGAAGCTGCGCTCCCGAGCGGGATTGTGAAAGACGTCGAGGTGGACGTAGGGGGTTATGGTGTATGCAGGACCTTCGAGAGTGTGAAGCTCGCCGGGCTGTATGAGGCAGAAATCTCCGGAGCGAAACATGTGCCCGCGCCCTTCAACGCGCGCGATCATCTCCCCTTCCTGCACGTACATCAGGAGGTAATCCAAAAGCCGGCGTGGGGCCGTGTACCATGCCGACCTAACGGGGAAGCTCGCGTCACGCACGTACGGAACTATGGGCTTTTGCACCGTGAGGTATCCTTCCTCTGGCCCCTATTCCAGCCATCTCAGCAAGCGTTTTTTACAACAATTTAGTGTGTGTAAGCAATGATTCAAGCTACCACACAGCGTAATATGCGGGTGAAACAGGTGGGAGCAGAGGAAACGCTCGCAGGGGAGCGAGTATGGACGAGATAAAAAAGAACAACGCCATAGCCTGGCGTCCTGGGCTTCGTCTTGCCCGAATCGGGGTCATCGTCCCTGGTCGTCTATATCTGTGTCGGCGTCAGAAAGGCAGTTAGGCATGCACGCAAAGATCTCGCGCAGGCAGTTTCTGGAAAAGGGCGGCAGGGCTGCACTTGGGGTAGGGTTTGCTGGCTCGCTCCTGGCAGGCTGCGGGGGCGGAGGAAGCGGCGGCGGCCAGGTCACGTACTGGAGCAACCTCGAAGGATCGGGGCCGCAAGCCTACTTCAAGAAGAGCATAGAGAAGCCCTTCGAGAAGGCGAACAAGGGCACGGACCTCAAGGTCACGTTCCAGCCGCCAGACGAGATGGACCGGCTCGTCAGGACGGCTCTGCAGGGTAGCGAGGGGCCCGACATCATCATGACCCCTGGTCCCGCCTACGCGCAGGAGTACATCGACGCGAACCTGTTCGCCGAGCTTGACGAGTATTCGAAAGAGTACGGATGGGACGACATGCTCCTCGGCTGGGCCATAGACCTCGGGCGCTACGAGGACAAGCTGTATGCCATTCCTTACCAGCTCCAGACAATGCTCCTCTACTACAACAAGACCGTCTTCGAGGACAAGGGGATGCTGCCTCCCAAAGACCGAGACGAGCTCGAGGCGATGGCGGAGGAGTTGCAGGGGCAGGGGATCACACCCTTCGCAGCCGGCATCGGGGACGACCCCGCGGCCATCGAATGGTACCCGACCGTCTTCTGGAACCACTACTCCGGGCCCGACGCGCTCTACCAGGCTCTGACGGGGGAGATCCCTTTCTCCGACCCCGTCTTCGTTGACGCCATAGAGCTCTTCAACAATTACGTTCAGAAGGGCTGGTTCGGAGGTAGCCAGGAGAAGTTCTTCTCCAACGGCTTCGACGCCCTGCACGCCGACCTTGGCGACGGCAAGGCCGGAACCAACGTGGAAGGCTCGTGGTTCCTGTCGAATATAGAAGATTTCTTCAAAGAGTCGGGCGACACGTGGGACTGGGCGCCGCTGCCGCCGCTGCGGAGCGGCGTGCCCGCCGAACTCTACGAGCTCGGCATAGGGTCGACGCTGTCTGTCAACGCCAGCGCCGAGGATACTGAGGGTGCCGCCGCGTTTATCGACTACCTCGTGGCTGACAAGAAGCGGGCCGCCGAGTGGATGGCCGCAGTGCCCTCGGCGTTCAACGCGCCGCTGCCATTTACCGAGTCGGACTTCCCTTCCAGCATGGACGAGAGGGTGGCGAGGCAGCTCTCCGCGCTCAGCCAGGCAACGAACGAGGGCAATTTCGGCTACACCGCATGGACGTTCTGGCCCGCCAAGTCCGATTTGTACATCCAGGAGGAGATGCAGAAGGTCCTGACCGGGGACATCACCGCGGCCGAGTTCTGCGAAGGGCTCGACGAGGAATTTACAAAGGAACGCAAGGAGGGTGCCGTGCCCAAGATCATCAAGCCTGCGGGACCCTAGTGGAGGTGGACCGCACCACGGCAGAGGCACCGCACGGCGCCGCAAAGCGAGCCCCCGGGCGACGCCTACGGAGGAAGCGGCTCATAACCGCCTGGCTCTTCATGCTCCCGCTCATCGTCGTCAACGTACTCGTAATACTCGGGCCCTCTGTCGCCACCGTCTACTTCTCGTTCACGGATTGGTCAGGAATCGGTTCGGCTGATTGGGTTGGTCTTCAGAACTACACGGAAATCGTTGCCGACGCTGACTTCTGGTTAGCCCTGATGCACAACCTGATCTGGACGGCCATCTTTCTGACCGTTCCCGTAGGGATGGGCCTCTTGGGGGCGTTCTTGCTCTCCCAGATCACCCGCTTCCAGATGGTATTCCGCGTCCTGTACTTCATCCCCTACGTAATAGCGAGCGTCGTGAACGCCGCGCTCTGGCAGAATATCCTCGATCCAACACGCGGCATCGGTTCTGTACTTGCGACGGTAGGCATTCCCTATCTCGACGGGGTCTCCTTCTTCGGCAGCGAAAGGCTTGCGTTGCCCGCGGTCGCCTTCGTGGAAAACTGGCACTGGTGGGGCTTCGTCGTTCTGCTCTTCCTGACGGCTCTGCAATCTGTGGATAAGGAGCTCTACGAGGCAGCCAAGATGGACGGCGCGAACCGGTGGCAGCAATTTATCAACGTCACCATTCCGGGTATCAGGGCGACGCTTGTCTTCGTTGTCCTCATAACCATCATAGGGTCACTCCTCGTCTTCGACTATATCTACATCATCACCCAAGGCGGACCTGCAGGGGCGAGCGAGGTTGTAGGCACGCTAATGTATAAGGAGGCGTTTGCCCGCTTCGAGGCCGGCTACGCGGCGGCCATGGGGCTCGGTTTGAGCTTCATGAGCGGCCTGGTCATTCTGGTCTTCCTGTACCTGCGAAGGAGGGGGTGGGAGATTTGAGCACCCTGACGAGAGGACGGCGCCAGAGACGGGAGCCATCGAAGATTCCTTATTACATCATTCTCATATTGCTTGCGCTCTTTGCCATCGGGCCGCTGGTGGTGCTGGTGTTCAACTCGCTGAAGTCGAACGCCGAGATCGGACGCAACCCCTTGGGACCGCCGCTATCGCCCGTCTTCGATAACTTCCCGACCGCCTGGTCGCAGGGTAACTTTGCGACGACCCTTGTAAACAGCACGATCCTGACCACAGGCACAATTGTTGGGGTTTGCATTATCGCTGGCACAGCGGCCTACGCGATAGCCCGACTCGACCTGCCTGGCACGGACGCGGTGCTGCTCTACCTCTTCGTGGCGAGCGCGCTTCCATTTCAACTCTTCATCGTGCCTCTGTTCTTCCTGTGGAGCACGCTGCAGCTCACCAACACGCTCTTCGGTCTGATCGTGATCTACTGGGCCATATTCTCACCGTTCGCTACGCTACTGTTGCGCTCTTACCTCGTTGCCCTGCCACGAGGCTTCGAGGACGCCGCCCGCGTAGACGGGGCGAGCGAACTGCAGGTCCTGACCAGGGTCGTGCTACCCCTCAGCTGGCCAGGGTTCCTGACGATCGCTCTCGTCTCCGGGCTCGGGGCGTGGAACGAGTTCTTCTTCGCCATCACCTTTATCCAGGACGAAAACCTCAAGCCCGTCACGACGAGCTTCCTGGCCTTCCAGAGCAACTTCAGCCGCGACTGGGGACTGACCAGCGCCGCCAGCATCTTGATCATGCTGCCCGTCGTAGTCCTGTTTCTTGGCCTCCAGCGCCGCTTTATAAACGGACTTACCGCTGGCGGTCTTAAGGGATGAGGGAGACATCACGGAAGTTTCGCTACTCGTACAACGTCATCGGCTTCGGAGGAGAGGACGTTGCCCTGTCGATAGACCGGCTCGCCAGGCTCGGCTACGACGCCGTCGAGGTCGAAGGGGAGCCGGAGCGGCACGATGCTATAAGGATCCGTAAGCTGGCCGAGGACGCGGGCCTCACGGTTGATTCCGTGTGCCCCAACTTCACCGAGGGGCGAGACCTCTCACACCCCGACCCGGGAATTAGAAGCGACGCCCTCGCATACCTGCGTGACGTTTCGGAGTTCGCGGCCGGGGTTGGGGCCCCGCTCTTCATCGTCGCCCCGACCGCTTACGCCCGCGTCACGCCCATCGCCGACCCGCTCGACGAGTGGCTGTGGGCCGTGGAGGGGATACGACTCGCAGGCGATCACGCATCCTCCTTGGGTTTGGATCTCACGCTGGAGTGCTGGAACCGCTACGGCACTTACATGCTGAACCGTCTGGAGGAGGGCGCGAGGATGTGGCGCGAGACGGGCCTCCTGAACGGCGGCGTCATGGCTGACACCTTCCACATGAACATAGAAGAACCTTCGATCTCCGGGTCCATCCTCGCCCACGGTGATCTTCTTAACCACGTTCACCTCTCCGACTCCAACCGTCTCGCCCCCGGCCTCGGCCACGTAGACTTCGCGGAAGTCCTGCAGACGCTCGTCGAGGTGGGTTACGGGGGAAGCCTGGCGTTCGAGTTGATCCCATCGCTTCCGAACGTACCGGAGGGCGAACCTCAACCACCCTCCTTTGACGAGGTTGCAGGGCAGGCTCTGGATCACATGAAAGAGGTCGAGCGGTTGCTCGCTGCGGCCCGGTTGGAGCATGGTTGAAAAACTTCACGGTACACGGAAGAAGACCCGGATGCCTAAGCAGCTAGTCACAGTCGCGCCCCGGAAGGCCGCGCTAGTCGACTACGAGGAACCCGAGGTCGGCCGCGACCAGATCAGGGCCAGGGTCGAATACGCATCCCCGAAGCATGGTTCCGAAGTGGGCGTCTTCCGCGGGGAAGATCCCTTCGTCGCCGACCTCTTCGACAAAGACTGGCGTCTCTTCCTCGCCCGCAATGATGCGGCCAGCGACACCCGGGATGGAGACAGTCCCCTTCTCGGCAACCAGTGGGTCGGGGTCGTCGTGGAGAAGGGGGACGGCGTCGGAGGCTTCAGCCTCGGCGACCGCGTGTGCGGCTACGGCGGCATAAGGGAGACCCAGATTATCGACGCCGTGAACGATCCCTTCCTCCTGCGAGTACCCGACCCCATGCCGTGGAAGAGCGCGTTGTGTCTCGACCCTGCGCAGTTCGCCTTCGGCGGCGTTCGCGACGGCCACGTGCGACTCGGAGACCGCGTCGCTGTTTTTGGCCTCGGCGCGATAGGCGCCATCGCGGCCCAGATGGCGAAGGCGGCAGGCGCCGCTTACGTGGCCGTCGTCGATCCGATACAGAAACGCAGGGATGCCGCCGTCGAGGCGGGCGCCGACGGTGCCTTCGACCCGTCGCGCGAGGACGTGGGGCTCGAACTCAAGAAGGCCACCAATAGGGCTGGCGCCGACGTGGCGATCGAGACCAGCGGCAACGAGCAGGCTCTGCAGCAGGCGCTCAGGGGTCTCGGCTACGGTGGCACCATCGCCTTCGTCGGGTGGGCGCGGGCCTTCAGCGGAACCCTGGATCTCGGCAGGGAGGCCCATTTCAACAACGCCAACCTCGTCTTCTCCCGCGCAAGCAGCGAGCCGAGCCGGGACCATCCGCGTTGGGACCGGCGGCGCATCGCGACGAGTTGCTGGAGCATGCTCGCCTCGGGCGAGATCGACTGCGAGAGGATCGTGGACCCCGTCGTGAGCTTCGCCGAAGCACCCCGCGCATACGAGGAGTACGTGGACCGCAACCCACAGAAAAGCGTCAAGCTCGGCATCGCTCTTGTCTGAAGCGTTCCGATGGAACCCCCACGATTAATTGCTAGTATGAACCTCCGGGAGAACGGGCCGCGGCCTGTTTCTCCTGGCAGAGTTTGAGGCATACTCGCTCGCACTATCTTTACGGGAGGTTGCAATGCCGCGAGATCGGACGGAACTCGAGACTTACTCCATAGACGACGTAATACGGGTCCCCATAGTGCTGCGCGACGAGGACGGCGTGGCCCACGTCAGGGCCGTATTCAGGCGCCTCAGGTACGCTGGAGAGCTCGGCCCGAGGGGCCTCGACCCGAACGACACCCTGGAGCTCAGGGGCAACGGCAACGGCCAGCAGCAGGCCACCGTCGAGGTCACGCTAAAGGTCGCCGACGAGCACGAACCAGGCGATTACCTCTGCGTCTCCATCCAGGTCTACGACACCCAGGGCAACGTCGTCATTATCAAGACCCCGAGCCCTTCCAGGGTCTTCCGCGTGATCGACGAAGGCAAACGCGACGACAAGAAGACCGAGTTCCTCGGCTGGGGAGAATAACCGGGAACTAGGGTACAAACCGCGCTTTGCCAAGCGCCTTTTCGCTGGTAGAATCCCTTTCGCGCTTGGTGGCCGTAGCTCAGTTGGTAGAGCATCGGATTGTGGCTCCGAAGGTCGCGGGTTCGAGCCCCGTCGGTCACCCCCCGATTTGCAGGTAAAACCTAGTGCTCGGATATCTTCGCCGGGCATCGTGGTAGCAGTAGGGACGATAATGGCCGGTATCCAGCGATACGCGGTGGATTAACTAGAGTCTACGAAAGTACTGCAAATACTAGGTTTTTGGCTTAGTTATACCCTATCTACTGTAAGATTTATTCGGATTGTGGCTCCGAAGGTCGCGGGTTCGAGCCCCGTCGG
>DATDKB010000398.1:0-3740 GCA_036520255.1 Rubrobacter sp.
CCCCCCCCCCCCCCGCCCCGGCTTTTTCTGTGGCCTGAAGCCTGCTCTGCGATAGGAGACACGGTGCAGTTTCGCCAACGTGCGCTACCATGATATGGCGCAAAATGTGCCGGCGTCGCGCCTGAGGCTCGGGCCTTGCGCACGACGAGCCGTCAGCAAACAGAAAGCTGACCGGCTGAAATGCTGAAGTGCTGACTAGCGCGGGAGCCTTCCGGATCCCGCAAGATAGGAGAGCCGTGGCGCGCAGACAGATCAACGTTAAGGTACTGGACAACGGCACGAAGACCTTCGAGGTTCGCCACCGCTGGCAAGACAGGCCCGTACCGCCGCCGCCCGACGGAACCCCGACCCAATATCTGCCTTTCCGGCAACAGTCGAGGGGGTTGCCTGGGGCCCACGGCCGTCCTGAGTGGCTGAAGGCTCGTGTTCCTGACGGCGAGGTCTACCGTGACATCAAGGAGACGATGCGCGGCCTGAATTTGCACACGGTCTGCGAGGAAGCCCGCTGCCCGAACATTGGCGAGTGCTGGAACAACCGCACGGCGACGTTCATGATCCTTGGCAACGTCTGCACCCGTTCTTGCGGCTTTTGCGCCGTGCTCACAGGCAAACCGACCGAGCTCGACCTCGACGAGCCTTACCGCGTTGCCGACGCCGCAAAGCAGATGGGCCTCGAACACGCCGTCATAACGAGCGTGAACCGCGACGAGCTCTCAGACGGAGGCGCCTCCGTCTTCGCGGGGACGATACGCGCTATACGGGAGGAGGTCCCGGGCTGTGCCGTCGAGGTTTTGACCCCAGACTTCAAGGGCGACTGCGACGCCATCCAAAGCGTCATAGACGCCAGGCCCGACACCTTCAACCACAACATCGAGACGGTCCCCCGCCTCTACCAGGCGGTCCGGCCGCAGGCCAAGTACAGGCGATCGCTCGAGGTGCTCCGCTACGCCAAGGAGCTTAACCCAGGTGGCCTGACCAAGAGCGGGTTCATGGTCGGGCTTGGCGAGGTCGAGGAGGAGATCCACCAGACCATGCGCGATCTGAAGGACCACGAGGTGGACATCCTGACCATCGGCCAGTACCTCAGGCCCTCCGAGAAGCACCTGCCGATGAGCCGCTACTACACGCCCAAGGAGTTCGCGGACCTGCGCCAATACGGCTTCTCTTTGGGCTTCAGGCACGTCGAGAGCGGACCGCTCGTGCGCAGTTCCTATCACGCCCACGAGCAGACCGCGGACGCCAGGAAGAGCCCCGCGGCCGGTGTTGCCGGCGGCTAGAGCTTAGGCATGGACCTGAAAAAGCAAGCGCTCGGCACTACCGTCGATGTGCGACGGTTGCCGGGACTGATGCCTTACGCCGCGGCCTGGGATCTCCAGAAAGACCTCGTGCGACTCCGCAAGAACGATGAGATCTCCGACACGTTCATCCTCTGCGAGCACCCGCCGGTCTTTACGGTGGGACGGGCGGCGAAGGACGCGGCCAACCTTGGCGCAGGAGAGGAGTATCTGCGTACCCTAGGTGCCGAGGTGTTCTGGAGCGATAGGGGAGGTGACGCGACCTTCCACGGTCCGGGTCAGATCGTGGGGTACCCGATCCTACGCCTCAGGGCGCGCGACACCCACGCCTACCTGCGCGAGCTCGAAGACGTCATCATCCGGGTTCTGGAAGACTACGGCCTGGAGGGCTGGCACCATCCGGAGTACACGGGCGTCTGGGTGGCCAACCGCAAGATCGCCGCCATCGGCGTGAAGTTCTCTTCTGGTTGGATCACCTCCCACGGCTTCGCACTCAACGTGAAAACGGACCTGACCTGGTTCGATCGCATCACCCCCTGCGGCATCAAGGAGTTCGGCGTCACCAGCCTGAGCCGCGAGCTGGACCGTGAGATCCCGCTCGCCGAAGTGGAAGCGAAGATCATCGACCGCTTCCTCCAGACATTCAGCTAGAAAACTCAGGCGGCCAACATCAGCTCGATCAAGGTACCAACTCGCTCCACAACCGCCGCAGAGTAGACCCGTATTCCTCCAATTTTTCTGCGTTCATCTCCGCCACACCTAGGGTATCCTCTACGGCTTCGATCTCGGACAACATAGGTTCGAACCACGACTTGATTAGCGTCTTGGCCTCCACCCCGATTACCTCGCGCGCGAAGCTCGAGAACGCCTCCCACATGGTGGCGACTTCCATCCGCATGTCCTTCTCGAGCCGCCCCACGAGGTCCGCGAAAACGGCCCATTCTTCCTCTATGCGGGATGTTTATCTGTAAGAGTGTTGGAGTACGGCCCCGAGCTACGCCTCTCGATCGTGAGGAGGAGTATGGAGGAGCACAAGTACGCACTGTCGAACTTCGACGATAGAAACCGACCGGTGGCTCAGGAAAATCTCACGATCCACGACGTGAAAGTTCTGCGGGAGGAAAAGGGGTTAAGAACCTACCACATCAATCCGATGCAAGGCGACCCTCCTCCGAAGCCCCACCGAAGAGGTCATACGTGCGCCACCGCAACGGGACGCATAAACAGGTTGCCCTCGGGGTATGGTTGGCAGAGACCTATCACTTCTCGAACATCGAGCTACGCCCGTTTGAGGAAGAGTAGCCTCCAGGAAAACCCGTCACGAAGGGTAGGCGTTCTCCCCATCCCCCGGCGCGGTCCTTCGCGTCGTCCTAGCTGCCGCCACTCTCCAAGCTCTCGCTATTTCTAACCACTCAGCGCCGTCCGGGTGTATCAAGGCACGAAACCCCAGCCCATTTCCGTTGTGCTTTGGAAACGACACGTTGAAAACCGACATTCTATAAGGCGCTTGCTGTGTAGAGATCTGCATGCTCCTTGATGGTAAGAGCAAACTGGCGTGAGCCACTTACGAGGGAGGCCGGGACTAATACAGGTCCCGGCCTCCCTGACCGTCAGCCTCTTGGCGGCTCGTAAAGCTGTATGTCGTTGCCTTCGCTATCCTTGAAGGTTGCGACGCGCCCCCAGTCGTGCTCGGAGATCTCGGCGGGGAACTCTACGCCCTGTTCCTTGAGGCTGCTTACTGTCTCGTCTAGGCTGCCCTCGGGTTGGAAGGTGACGACCGGGCCGCCCTGCGCCCCCGTCCCGCCGGGTTCGCGCCCGTTCAGCCCGATGGTGAGCCCGTTGGCGTCCACCTCGGCCCAGGGACCATCCTCTTTCTGGATCGGGAGCCCCAAAGTATCCCGATAGAATCCCTTGGCCCGCTCTATGTCCTCTACGGGCATCCAAACAACCGCTACGCCTTGGACCATGATGGCCTCCCTGCTCTTTGGTTTGCTTGCGAACACCACAATTGCAGGTGGTACCCGCCCGGGCAGTAAGCAAACTAACCGAACCGTTCTAGTATCGCCGCTAGAGGCCGCTTGGTACGCTGTCGGCGCGTTGTGTCGCTAGCTGCACTCGACCCCAGGTGCGTTGACAGAGCCCCTACGCTGCGGCCACGAGACACAGTCCTGAAAAATAAAGTAAGCAGGGTTGAGTAGAGCCTATGAAATTGGCTGCCCGTAGACGGGGCAACACCGCCGACTACAATAAGAGGCGTGTCCAAGCACGTCTTCAAGACATCTATGAGCCTGCCGCTTCCACGCCAGGCGGTATTCGCCTTCTTCGCCGACGCGACCAATCTGGAGCGTATCACGCCGCCGTAATTACGTTTCCGGATCCTCACGTCGCACCCGATCACGATGAAAGCTGGAACCTTGATCGACTACAGGCTCCGCCTGTTCGCGG
>DATDKB010000399.1:0-2341 GCA_036520255.1 Rubrobacter sp.
TGCGAGGGGTCCTTGGCCGTATGCTCCATAGCTCTGTTCCTCCCTACGTTCTGGCCGACGGCGGTATCAAGACCGGCTTGATGCATTCGTCGAGCTTCGCCGAAAAGATCCTGTAGGCGTCCGACACGTCCTCCAGCGGGACGCGGTGGGTGATCAGGGCCTTCGGATCGAGCACGCCGTTTCGCACATGCTCGATCAGCCGCGGCAGCAGCCTTTTCACCGAGGCCTGGTTCGCCCGGATGGTGATGCCCTTGTTCACCACGTTCCCGATCGGGACGAGGGCGTCGATGGGTCCGTACACCCCGACTATGGAGACGATCCCGCCCTTCTTCACGGAGTTGATGGCCCAGTGCAGCGCGGTGGCGGATCCCCCCTGCATCAGCAGCTTCCTGCCGAGCACGGTCTGCATAACGCTGCCTGAAGCCTCGGCCCCCACGGCGTCGATGCACACGTCGGCCCCCAAAGAGTCGGTGGTCCGTTTGATAAACACCACCGGGTCTTCCAGCGACCTGAAGTCGTGAGCCTCGCAGGGGGTATACTTACTTGCGAATTCGAGGCGGTAATCCACGCAATCGATCACGATGACCCGCCCCGCCCCGAAGAGCCAGGCGCACCTGGCCGCCATGATGCCAACCGGGCCGGCACCGAATACCACGACGGTGTCGCCGGGTTGGATACCCCCCATCTCTGCCGCCTGATATCCCGTGGGTACCACGTCGGTGAGGAGCACCGCGTCGTCAACGTCCATGTCCTCCGGGATGATTGTGGGGCTCACGTCGGCGTACGGGACGCGGACGTACTCCGCCTGACCGCCGTCGTAGCCTCCTGCGGTGTGGGAATAGCCGAAGATGCCGCCGACCGCGGTGGCCTGGGGGTTGGATTCGTGGCAATTGCCGTACAGGCCCTGCTGGCAGAAGACGCACGTCCCGCAGGCGACGTTAAACGGCACCAG
The DNA here is from genome assembly GCA_036520255.1 of Rubrobacter sp. GTDB lineage: Bacteria > Actinomycetota > Rubrobacteria > Rubrobacterales > Rubrobacteraceae > Rubrobacter_D. The sequence goes on from DATDKB010000399.1 coordinate 953, forward strand.
TACGTGGTCGCCGACCTTGAGCTTCTGCACACCCTCCCCGATCTGCTCCACCACGCCGGTGAACTCGTGGCCGAACGTCATCCCCACCCGGGTATCGGGTACCGAGCCGTTGTAGAGGTGCAGGTCGGACCCGCAGATGCACGAGCGCGTGACCCGGACAATGGCGTCCCGAGGATGCAGGATCTCGGGCATGGGTTTGTGGTCGACCCGGACCCGCTGGGGTCCCCGGTAGTTCATGGCAAGCATGGAAGCTGCTCCTTTCCTGGTCTTTTCTGGCCCGCAGTACCGACGACCTGGCGAGGACCCGCGTTGGCTACCGGGCCGGACTTCAGTGGGTCTTGCTCGTTAGCGCCGCCAGTACCTCCGACGCCCCCACGAACAAGTGTGGCAGCCGGTAGCTCGGTCCCCTCCCCGCGAAACCGAAGAGCCACGGCGAGGCGGCCAGAAGCACGCCGCTCGCGGCGTCCATCGTCAGGTGTACGGGCATGGGGATCCCCCTTACCAGGCCGAACTCATAGTCGGTGAGCAGGCTGTACGCCGTCGCCGCGAGGCCGGCCGCCCTCAGGGCACGCGCCGCGGCGGGCCCGTCGGAGATCCCGAGCAGCGCCGGGGCCGCCAGCAGCCCCGCCCCCGTCAAGTAATCGATGGCCCCGTGCGTTTTCGTCGAGATGATCCGCATCCTGCGCTCCTTCACGTGGTTGCGCCGACTAATTTGCGACCCCGCCGCGGCTTCTGCCCGATCCTTCTGGCCCACACCCGAGCGATTGTCGCGAGGCCCTCTTACCCAGGGACGCGCCCTTCCGACACCATAGACTCCCTGCCCCGAACAAAAATGGCCCGAAGTGTGTAGGGCTCGGGTACCACATGGTGTAGTAGCCATGTCATCCCGGGCCGCGACCCGTAGCCCCGCAGCAGCGTTCGCGAGCTCCGCGATTCGAGACTACTGATCCGCGGCGTGGTACACGTCCTGTGGGTGATTGCCCTCCCGTGAACCTTCTCGGTCCCGAAACCTTAACGAGGCGGAGGATGCGCCGGGCGAATCAGAGAGCAACTATTTACTCAGTTGTGTCGAGCAGTCCGCGCCTCAACCTCGCAGGCTCCTCTTACTCCGAATATTTGGCTTAGATAAGCCAAGTGGAGAGCCGACGAGCGGACTCGAACCGCTGACCTAATCTTATTACGAGTGATAAATCAGGCGTTGCAGGGGGTTGCCTAGGGTTGCAAATCTCGCATTTCTAAGCCGGCTTTTATTCTCTGGATTGCACTGTGTTGCACCGTATTGCCTTCCCGGTGGTGTCAGAGTGGTGTCATTATCACCCTCCTATCCGCCTGGCACGGTCCTCCACGTCCAGTCCAGTTCTTTTCAGTTCAGATTGGGGACGCTTGCCC
>DATDKB010000400.1:0-3714 GCA_036520255.1 Rubrobacter sp.
TTAGCGTTCGGGATCGGTTTCGTGGTCGCCGCGGTAATGATCATCGCCACCGCAGGGGTACTCGCAGCCGGTGTCGGGTTAGTTATACCGGCGGCAATCTTTTTCGGGCTGGCGGCCAACGATTTCCAGAAGCACCGGCACACCTTACCTCAGCCAGACAACAAGGAGCGCGAGCTACTCTCGGCCATCCGCGACAACGGCGGCAGCATAACGCCAGCGGAGGCCGCGATGGAGACCTCGCTCACCGTGCGCGAGGCCGACGGGATGCTGTCGGAGCTCGCGTCAGGCGGCCACCTCGCCGTAGAGAGCAGAGACGGCGCCCTGTTCTACGCCCTGCCGGGCCGGCGCAGCGGGGAGATCGAGGGCGAGCGATAGGCTATACTACGCCTATCTCCCTGTGAATTTGGCCTCGCGTTTCTCGAAGAACGCGGCGACACCCTCCTTGTGGTCTTGCGTGTAGCCGCAGAAGGTCTGTCCTTCCGCCTCGCGTTCGAGGGCTGTTTCGAGGTCGGCCTCGAAGTTGGCGTGAATGGCGGTTTTCATCCTCCCGAGTGCCGCGATCGGCAGCGCAGCGAGGCGTTCGGCCAGGGCTTGCGACTCTTCGGCTAGCGAATCATCGGCTGTCACCTTGCTGACGAGTCCTATCCTGAGGGCTTCATCGGCGTCCACGGCGTCGCCGAGCATGCTCATCTCGATCGCCCTCCCCAGGCCGACGATGCGGGGCAGGAAGAACGTTACGCCCGCGTCGGGCATGAGCCCGATCTTGATAAAGGCCACCGAGAACTTCGCGCGCTCCGCCGCGATCCGCAGGTCGCAGGCGAGCGCTATTCCCACCCCTGCCCCGTAGACCGGACCGTGCAGGGCGGCGATTATCGGCTTAGGGGTCTCGACCATCCGCGTCACGAGTCGGCTGTAGGAGCCGCGCAGGTACTCGCCGAGGTCGGGGTCTCCGTCCGCGTTCTGGATGATCTGCGCCAGGTCGGCGCCGGCGGAGAAGCCCCTGCCCTCGCCGCGCAATACGATGCAGCGTACCTCGTCGTCTTCGGCGGCCTCGGCAAGCGCGTCGTACAGTTCCTCGTGCATCGTGGCGTCGAACGCGTTCAGCTTCTCGGGGCGGTTCAGGGCGATGCTCGCCACGCCGCCGGTCTTCTCGGAGAGGATGGTCTCGTACAAGGTGTCGCTCCTCTGTCGTGGTCCTGCGCTCTGGCTACGTCGTGGGCTCCTGCGCGCCGGCAGTGGTCCCGCGTTCGCGCGAAGCTTCTTCGGCCTCGTCCATGCTACGGCCGTAGGTCTCGGCGAGGAGGAACGCGCAAAGACCTGTTATGGCGCAGATCACGGCCATATAGACGCCGACGGCGAAAGAGGTGCCGGTGGCGGCCAGGAGCGAGGTTGCGATGATCGGGGCGAGCGCGCCGCCGAAGACCGAGCCGATCTGGTACCCCATCGATGCTCCCGAGTAGCGGACCTTGGTCGTAAAGATCTCGGAATAGAAAGCGGCCTGCGGGCCGTACATCAGGCTAAGGAAGATCTGGCCGACGACAAGCGCGAGCACCAGCGCTCCAGGGTTCCCGCTGTCCACGAGCGGCCAGAAGGCGAAGAGCCCCCACAAGCCTAGCGTTGCCGCGCCTGCCATGTAGGGTATGCGGCGTCCTATCACGTCGGAGAGGGCCGCGAAGCCCGCTATGGCCAAAAGCCCTGCAACGGAGGAGATCAGGACGGCCGTCAGCACCGTGGACTGCGGCAGCCCGACCTCCGCCGTGGCGTAGTCGAGGATGTAGGTTATGAGTATATAGAAGTTGGCGTTGATGGCGATGAACGCCCCTGCGGCGAGAGCTATCTCCTTGGGATAGGTCCTGAGGACTTCCCACACGGGAGAGCCAGCGGCCTCTGCGGCCTCACGCCGCTCCTCCTCTGACTGATGCTGCTCGCGGTACTCCTGAAGGTGCCTGAAAGCTGGCGTGTCCTCCAGCTTAAGCTGGATGTAGAGGCCGAGCGCGATCAGCAACACGCTCAAGAGGAACGGTATCCGCCAGGCCCACGCGACCAGCGCGTCATCGCCTAGCGAGGCGGCTATGACGAGGAAGATGATGTTGGAGATTAGGACGGCCACTGGCACGCCCATCTGGGCAAAGCTACCGTAGAAGCCGCGCTTCTCCGAGGGGGCGCTCTCGGTCGCCAGGAGGACCGCGCCGCCCCACTGACCGCCGATGCAGACGCCCTGCAGGAAGCGCAGCGTGACCAGCAGGATAGGGGCAAGGATGCCGATGGTCGCGTAGCCGGGCATGAGCCCTATCGCCGTGGTCCCTATGCCCATCAGGATCAGGGCCGTCACAAGCGCCCTCTTGCGCCCGAACTTGTCCCCGAAGTGCCCGAAGATGAGCCCGCCCACAGGGCGCGCCACAAAGCCAACGGCAAAGGTCGAGTAGGAGAGGATGGTCCCGGCAGTCTCCCCGAAGCCGGGGAAGAAAAGTCCAGGGAAGACCAGTGCGGCAGCCGTCCCGTAGATAAAGAAGTCGTACCACTCGATGCTCGACCCCGCCAGGGCCGTCAGGGCCACCTTCAGGATGGATCTCTCCGGCGCCGCCTGGTTGACCGCGCTCGCGTTAGCCATACATATCCTCCATCACCCCTGTCCCACGAAGAATCAGCAAGGTCTCGACCCGGTATCCCGACCTATGGAAGCTCCTTTCCCCACGTAACCTGTGAGGCAGCCTAGAGCAGCCCGAATCTCAAGTCAAACGGTGGCGTCGGGAGGCGCTTCAGATCTCCTCGGCCAGCTCCACGAAGTGGTCGAGGGACTCGGGGTTGCTCAGGGACTCCTTGCTCGCGGCTTTCTCCGGCGGCGTTCCGGAGAGGATCTTCTTGACCGGAACCTCAAGCTTCTTGCCGTTCAGGGTCTTGGGGATGTCGGGGACCGCGAAGATCTCGTTCGGCACGTGCCTCGGGGAGGCGTTCTCTTTGATGCTCGACTTGATCCTGCCCTTGAGATCGTCGTCCAGATCTGCCCCTTCTTCGAGGACCACGAAAAGGGGCATGAAGGAGCTCCCGCCATCCTTCGGGACGTCCACCACGAGGCTCTCCGCAACCTCATCGACCTTGTCTACGGCGGAGTAGATCTCGCTTGTCCCCATCCTGACGCCGCCGCGGTTTATGGTCGAGTCGGAGCGGCCGTAGATCACGCAGGAGCCGTCGTTTTTTACCTTGATCCAATCCCCGTGCCGCCACACGCCGGGGTAAACGTCGAAGTAGCTCTCCCTGTACCTCTCCCCCCCCGGGTCGTTCCAGAAAAAGATCGGCATCGAAGGCATCGGCTCCGTAATAACGAGCTCCCCGACCTCATTCATGACAGGTTCGCCGTTCTCGTCGAAGGCCTCGACCTTGGACCCGAGCGAGCGCGCCTGCAGCTCCCCCGCGCGGACCGGCAAGAGCGGCACCCCGCCGACGAACGCCGTGCAAAGGTCGGTGCCACCGCTGGTCGAGAAGAGCCACACGTCTTCCTTGATGTGCTCGTAGACCCACTCGAAACCCTCCGGCGGCAGCGGCGAGCCCGTTGAACCGATCGCTTTGAGCGCGGAGAGGTCGAAATCTTTCCCAGGCTCTATCTCGGCCTTCATGCAGCCCGTGATGTAGCTCGCGCTCGTCCCGAAGCAGGTCATGCCGGTTTTCTCGGCGAACTCCCAGAGAACGTTCATGTCTGGGTAGCCGGGGTTTCCA
>DATDKB010000401.1:0-3186 GCA_036520255.1 Rubrobacter sp.
TGGGTACCCTCTTCGGCCTCGTCGGCGTCTTGCTCGCCGTCCCGCTCGTGGCCGCCCTTCAGGTTCTGGTCCGCGAGCTCTGGGTGCAAAGGATGGATCAGATCGGCACCGACCCATCCCCACCAACCAGGCCAACCCCAAGACGCAATTTCCCCCGCCCGATCAGCAGAATCGTCAGCAGATTCCGGAAGAAACGTTGATGTAGGGGCGGTTCCCGAACCGCCCTCTGGACATCAGGCTACCGTCCGAGGCGAATCAAAACGGCGTTGGCGACGACGATCAACGCGAAGACGATGGCGAGGGTGCGGTGTCCCGTGGCATACAGGGCCGCGGCCGCCGGACCGAAGACGATGATCTTCACCCCGAATCCCAAGAGCGGCTCGGACACCGGCGTGCGGGGCGCCGCGAACAGGCCCCATAGCACCGCCGCGCAGAGGGGAGCGCCGAGCCCCAGAGCCGTCTTCGTGACGGGTCCGCTGCCGACCGAAAATCCCCAGTAACAGAGCGCGCTCAAGGCACACAACTCCAGGACGAATGCGTGCGCAAGGTTGGTCCAGTGAAACGTCCGGCCCATCACCACTCCTCTAGGGGGCTTGAGATCATGCCGGTTTGGACTCATCGGTGCGCTCGGCGAGGACGATTATTTCAGAGGCGAGCCGGCGCAATGCCTCGCGCAGCTCGGACGGTCCGCGCACGACGAATGGGAACGAGAGCCCGGCGAGAACGCGGGACATCCAGGCTAGGTCGGAGGTCGAGGAGCGCATGACGACACCTTCCTGTGTCTCTTGGAGCGAGACGCCCATCTTCGGGAGTTGCCCGCGCGCCTCCCGGATCTTGGTTTGCAGCAAAACCTCCACGGACCAATTGTCCTCGTGCATGCTCGCGAGGGCATCGAGCACGCCTTCGGGTGTGTCGAAGCCGGGTGGTAGCTCGAAGGCATCATCCAGCACCTCCACCGAGACAACCCGGTCCAACCTGAACAGGCGCCTTGCCTGCCGCAGGTGACAGTAGCCGAAGGTGTACCAGAAGGCGTCCCCCCGAATGACGGCGTAGGGATCGATGGTCCTCTCCGTCTCCTCAGAGGTGTCGGAGAGGTACCGCATCCACACTTGCTTCCTTTCCCGCACGGCGCCGCTCAACGTCACGACGACCCGCCCCGCGGGGAGACGCTCGGGGGTGGCCGCGGGGATAACGACCTCCTCGAAGATCCTGACCCGCTCGCGCAACTCCTCGGGCATTACGCGCTCGAGCTTGGCCTGGGCTCCCTCGACGGCGGGGGCCGCGCCAGAGAGGCCGAGCCTGCGGGCGGAGAGCAACCCCAATGCCAGCGCCAGAGCTTCCTCGTCCGTGAACATCATCGGCGGCAGCTTGAAGCCTGGCCGCAAGGCATACGCACCGTACCTGCCCCTCTCGGCCTCCACGGGCACGCCCATCTCCTGTAACATCGCCACGTAGCGGCGCACGGTCCTCTCGCCCACCTCGAGCCTCCTGGCAAGCTCGGGACCGCCCATCCTCCCCCGCGCCTGGAGCAACTCAAGCATCGAGAGCAGCCTCGTCGTCGGACGGTAACCGTACACGTTCCGCTCCCTTCGGTCGCTCAGCACTTCAGTTAGTCAGCACTTCAGGCTACGCGCGGCCTCGAAGCCTCGCTACTGTAGACTGCCTCATAAGAGACACGTTCCTCCACTCCGGGCAAGCTGCCTGATCGGCTGACCGGCTGAGACGCTGTCCATCAGGACGGATTATGACCGCTTTCGGCTGTACTCTCATCGGGTAATCGAGAGAGGGAGATGAGCGGCGTGCACGAGTGGTTTTCTGTGGAGGTTGCGCGGGAGAGGAACGCCGATATTCTGGCCGAGGCAAGGAAGCGGGGCCTCGCGCGGCTGGCCCCGCGCAAGGCTGCCTGGCCCGTTCTGCGGGCGCGAGTGGCGCGGCGGGTGTTCGCGTTCGCGTTGGCCCTGGAGAGGGAGGAGACCTGGAAGGCCGTGTGGGAGAAGCTGGAGGCGCCGCGGCACCCGTAAGACCCCGTGCGAGCCGCGCAGCGGGGCGTCCGGTGAAGCGCCGGCGCCTCGCGCTCTTCTTGTTGTGCCCCTGTGCTAAGGTGGTGCACTGAAGGCGGAGTTCGAAGCAGGGGAGGTGGTCGGGATCGGCCTGATCGGCAGGATCGACGCGCTGGAGGTCGGGGGGCGTTCGCTCGCCTTCTGGGGGCTCGGTCAGGTGGGGGTGGCTATCAAAGGCCCAACGGGCGTCCTCTACGTCGATCCCTACCTGACCGACTCCGACGGCAACGGTGGCAGCCTGCCGCGCACCTTCCCCCCACCGCTCGCCCCCGCCGAAGTCACCAACGTCTCGGCCGTGCTCCTGACCCACGCCCACATCGACCACACCGACCCAGACACCATCCTGCCGCTCTCCGAAGCGTCGCCAGGGGCCCGCTTCGTCGCGCCCTCCACAAGCCGCAACGCGCTCGTCGAGGCGGGGCTCGACAGAGGTCGCATCGTCGTGCCCGCGGTCGGGGAATCGTTCGAGATCTCTGGGGCCACGGTCACTGCCGTTCCTTCGGCCCACACGGAGCTGGAGTACGACCCCGAGCGGGGCTATCCGTACCTGGGGTACGTCATCGAGTGGAACGATGTGACCGTCTATCACGCCGGCGATACCGTTGTGTACGAAGGCCTGATCGAAACGCTCTCAGCCTGGGACATAGACCTGGCCTTCGTCCCGATAAACGGCCGCGATTTTTTCAGGACACAGAGGAACATCATCGGCAACACCGACTTCCGCGAGACCGTGGAGTTCACCGAGACGTTGGACATCGGCCTCATCGTGCCGACTCACTACGACCTGATCGAAGGCAACACCGCAGACCCCGGCCATTTCGTCAGCCACCTCCACGCTATGAACCCGATGCGCCCGCACAAACTGCTCCGCCCCGGCGAGCTTCTCTACTTCGTGCGAGAAGCGGACGTATAAACGCGAACTTCGTTCCTGAGTCAGGGAACGAGCACCACCTTGCCTGACGCTTTGCCTGAAACCAGAAGACCCAGGGCCTCGGACGCCCGGTCGAGCTGCAGCCGCGCTGCTACTCGCGCCTCGATCTTCCCTTCCGAGAGAAGCGAGAGGACCGCTGCGAGGTCTCCGTGGAAGAGCTTGGGCCAACGCTTCACGTAATAGAACGTCGCCTTC
>DATDKB010000402.1:0-6164 GCA_036520255.1 Rubrobacter sp.
GAAGATGCGCGGCCCGGTATGCTATTCTCCCGTGGCCGGATCCAGCGAGGGAGGAGACCTGTTGACGAGAGAAGCTGTGAGCCATGCCTCCGTCGGGCAGGATCGTCAGGTGCCGATCGTGTACCACATACCGGTTTGTCCTTTCTCCCAGCGGCTGGAGATCCTCATGGAGCTCAAGGGTCTCGGCGGCCACGTCGACTTTCATGTCGTGGACATCACACGTCCACGCCCGGGGTGGCTGCTGGAGAAGACGCACGGCACGACGGCATTGCCGACACTCGACACCGGAGAGGGCGAGGTTATTAAGGAGACCATGGTGATCCTTCAGTACCTCGAAGACCGTTTTCCCGAACCCGCCGTCGCCAAGCGCGATCCCTACCTACACGCGGTCGAAGGTATGCTGAACGCGATGGAAGGGAACTTCTCCGCTCAGGGCTACCGCTACGTGATGAATCAGGATACTGAAAGGCGCTCGGACCTCCGTCGCGGGATGCTCGTCCAGTACGCCCGGTTGGACGATTTTCTCATGCGGCACAATCCCTCGGGCACCTTCCTCTTCGAGGAGTTCGGGTTGGCCGAGACGGTGTACACACCGTTCTTCATGCCTTTCTGGTTTCTGGAGTACTAGGAAGACTTCGATCTGCCGCAAGAAGACAGGTATGCCCGCGTGCGCAGGTGGCGCGAGGCATGTCTCGGGCATCCCGCCGCCGGGCAGGTGACCAGGGAGCAGATAGTCAAGCTTTACTACGATTACGCAAAGGGTATGGGCAACGGCACCCTGTTCCCCGGCCGCGCCCTATCATCGTTCGTCTTCGACCCCGACTGGGCGACCCGACCCTGGCCTCCCAAGGACAAGTACGATTATGCCGCCACGGATCAGGAACTGGGCCTCGCTACTCGGTAGGGACCTGCGTTACGCCGTCGCGGCAAGGGTGAGGGTGGCGTAGCCACCGGCCGTGTCGGCGATCGCACCGGTCACGGCGCCGTGGAAATAACACGCCTGCTGCGTCCACCCTTCGCTGAAGGGAACCTCGATCACACACCGCCCCTCCCCCGCTTCTACGACCTCGGCCCCCAGAAGCCGCATCAAACCTTGCTTCTCGAAGCTAGCCCGTACCCGCTCTATCGCCCCACCCATCGCGTACCTCCCCGAAATCGTAGCCCCGGAGTAGCGTACCCGTAGCAACGGCCGGGCTCCAGCGGGCCCGCGGGCCACCGCCGGCTTCGGCCGGCCCCCCCTCGTCTCCTTACGCCACGACGCTAGCGTCGTAGTGAAGGACGCCGACGTTGTAGTGCTTGCGGACCGGCGTCTCGGTCAGGAGGTCCGAGAACTTGCTGACCTGCTCCTGGTAGAAGCCGTTCGCCTCCCCTTCCTGCCTGTCCTCCTCCGTCTCCCAGAGCGTGATGAAGATCCCCAACCCCGTGTCCTCGTCCGTCAGCAAAAGGGCTCCCCTGAACCCATGCTGGTGCCTCGCGGCCGGCAGCACCGAATCCCTGTAGATGCGGACCACCTCCCTCGTCTCCATCGAGGGAACCCGAAGGTCCACCACCCTCGCTTTCATGGCGCGACTCCTTCCGAGATCTCCAGTATCTTGTCATTTGAGTATCAAGCAGATTATACGCCGAAGCTGGAGGTTCATACTCCAAGCGCCTTGCATAAGTCTCGAGACTTATGCAAGGCGCTTTCAGAGGAAGCGGTGCATGACGTGGAGGCCCACGCGCCCCAGCTTCGGGTGCTCGAAGGCCTCTGGGACCGTCCCGACGAGACCAAACCCCAGCGACCGCCACAGCCCCACGGCCACGCGGTTCGTCTCCACGACGGCGTTGAACTGCATGGCCGCGTAGCCCTGCGCACGGGCCCACGCGATAACGTGCTCGCCTAGAGCGCGCCCGACCCCCCGGTCCTGCGCGTCGCCCGCGACCATAAAGCTGGCGGTGGCAACGTGCGAGCCGGGACCCGGGCGGTTGGGTCCCATGTGCGCCGTACCGAGCACCCGTCCCCGTTCGCAGGCCACGACGGTGCGGCCGGGAGGGGCCAACACCCACACGTTCCGGGCTTCTTCGGACGACCATTCGGGGTCGTAGGCGAAGGTCTCGCCAGCGGTGACTACCTCCCGGAAGATGGGCCAGATTTGCGGCCAGTCGTCGGGGGAGTACTCGCGGATTCGCACCGGTGCATCGTAGCCGAAACGTCCCAGCAAGGCGAAGCCCTCTGGACGATCTAGCGCCTCTACCGTCTTGGTCGATGGATCGTGCGCCTCCGGTCCGCAACCGTCGCGGATTACGTTCTCGTCCGTTCTGGCCTGGTCGGTACCCGTTGTGCAACACGCTGGTTCATGCGCAGAAGGTTCGGGCAGCGGCCGCAAGGCGGTCCAACTGTCCGGCGTCGAGGGATATCTTGCCGTGCACCCGCCATTGGAAAGGGGCGCCTTCCTCCAGGCGGACTTCCAGCGCGACGTGTCCGAGCCCGTCGGAAGTAGCGGAAAGTTGCAGGTCTCCTTCAAGGGATTGCCAGGAGCGCATACCTTCCCAGCCCCGCCAGTTCTCGGCCAGGTCGCGCCAGAACTCGTCGAGATGATCACAGCCTCCGAGCAGGTATACCTGTGTCGCCGAACTCAGGCCGGGGGCGTCGAACTCGGCGATAAGGCCGCCCTGGTACCGACGCAGCAGTAGCCTGGCGCCCCTCTCGGACGAGCGTATCTCGAACGACCCGCCATCGCGGAGGAAACCCTGGTCATCCAACCTCTAGATCACCGGGATATCGCGACGATCGCCGGAGGCACGCCATTACGCGTCCACCATCTTTCCGTCGGGACCGATAGGCAGTTCATCGGCCTGGCGCAGGGTCACGACTATTCCTCCGGCCACCATTCGGCCACGTTCACAATTCCTTAGCTGCCTGCTGATAGCTGAATGCTGACCAGCTCTAGATCACCGGCGTCTCACGGTAGTCGCCGAAGACCTCTTGCATGGCGGCGCTGATCTCCCCGACCGTCGCGTAAGCCCTGACGGCTTCGAGGATCGGGTACATGGTGTTCTCGTCGCCGGAGCACGCCCTCTTGAGCTCTTCGAGCCGCTTTTCCACGAGGTCATTGTCCCGACTTTCTTTCAATTTCTCGAGGCGTTCGACCTGGCCTCTGGAGACCTCGGGGTCGATGCGGTGGAGCTCCATTTCCTGCTCGTCCTGGGGCTCGTAGACATTGACGTTGACCATGTAGCGCTTTTTCTCTTCGAGCTCGCGCTGGTAGCGGGCGGAGGCCTCAGATATCTCGCGCATCGGGAAGCCCTGCTCTATGGCGTGGATCATGCCCCCCATCTCGTCTATTTGCTCGAAGTAATCGTAGGCCTGGCGCTCCAGTTCATCCGTCAACGCCTCGACAAAGTACGAACCGCCCAAAGGGTCTATGGTGTTCGTCACCCCCGTCTCCAGAGCCGCTATCTGCTGCGTCCTTACGGCAACACGCACCGCCTCTTCGGTGGGAAGCGCGAGCGCCTCATCGAGCGAGTTGGTGTGCAGGCTCTGCGTTCCGCCCAAGATGGCGGCAAGCGCTTCGAAGGCGGTGCGGGCGACGTTGTTGTACGGCTCCTGGGCGGTCAGGGAGACACCAGCGGTCTGGGTGTGGAAGCGCATTCGTAGGGAGCGCTCGTCCTTCGCGCCATATTTCTCCTTGAGCACCGTCGCCCAGATGCGGCGCGCGGCGCGAAACTTGCAGATCTCCTCGAAGAAATCTATGTGCGAGTTGAAGAAGAACGAAAAGCGAGGGGCGAAGTCGTCCACGTCGAGGTCCGCCTCGATGCCGGCGTCGATGTACGCGAAGCCGTCGGCGAGGGTGAAGGCGAGCTCCTGGGCCGCCGTGCTCCCCGCCTCACGGATGTGGTAGCCGCTAATGGAGACCGTGTTCCATTTCGGCATGTGCTCGGTGGCGTACACGAGCATGTCCCTGAAGATGCGCATCGAGGGCGCGGGCGGGAAGAGCCACTCTTTCTGGGCGATGTACTCTTTCAGAATGTCGTTCTGGTTGGTGCCAGCCAGCTCCTCGGGCGCGACGCCCTGCTTCTCGGCCGCGACGACGTACATCGCGAGCAAGACCATGGCCGGGGCGTTTATGGTCATCGAGGTCGATACTTCACCCAGCGGGATGCCCTCGAAGAGCCGCTCCACGTCTTCAAGGGAATCAACGGCGACGCCCTCGGTGCCGACCTCGCCGAGACTCAGAGGAGAGTCGCTATCCAGTCCCATCAGGGTCGGCATGTCGAAGGCTACGGAGAGGCCGTTCTGGCCGTGATCCAGGAGGTAACGAAACCGCTCGTTTGTCTCGGCGGCAGTCCCGTAACCGGCGAACTGGCGCACCGTCCAAAGCCTCCCGCGGTACATGTTCGGGTACACGCCGCGAGTGTAGGGGAACTCCCCCGGATATCCTAGCCTGGCGTCGTAGTCGCCCTCTACATCCGCCGGCATATACAGAGGTTTTACGGGCACGCCTGACATGGTCGAGAACTCGGCGTCGCGCTCCGAGCCCTTCGCGTACGCTTCTTTCCAGCGGTCCTTCGCGCTCTTCCTGGTATCCAAAGCTTGCTCCTCCTGCATCTCTAGCCCTTCGCAAAGACTGTAGCATAAGCCCCGTTGGCGCTCGTCCGGGTTACGAGTCACCCTGCTTGAAGCGGCGCAAGGGGTAAGAGGTGCCCCGCCACTCGATGCCGCCCTTCGCCACCGTTACCCAGGCGGACCTGAGCGCCGTAGATAAAGATCCCGATCCCAAAGGGATGAAGCGCAGCGTAGGGTGGTGAGAGAGTTGAGCCGGAGGCCCTCGGCGCGTAGGCGTACATGGCGACGACCGCCAGCACGTCGACGCCGAAGAGCAACCTCACCGCCCGGCGGCGCGCGAGGATTACGAAAAAGAAGGGCAGGATGTTGGTCGAGAAGAGCATGAGGGAGGCGAGCAGGATCATGGAGAGCCTGTAATCCACGCCGGGAAAATGCTCTTCTCGAGTCCCCTGACGGCGCCGGCGAGGTTCTCGTGCCACTCGACGCTGACGGAGCCCGTCCCGTAGGCGACGCCCTGCGAGTAGCCAGACTCCTTGAGCAATCTGGCAAGCCTCATGTCGTCGTCGGGGCGCAGGCGGATTGCCCCGTGGGTTCCCGCCCGAAGATAAGCCTCCCGTTTGAGGAGGTTGAAAGCCCCCACGCCAAACGCCTCCTCCGTGCCGGGGTCTTGCGCCCGCCACGCCGCTGCGTCACCCCGAAGACGAGCACAAAGGCCGCCACGAAGCCCTTCAGGGCGACCCCCCGCGAGATGAGCTCGGGGGAGAGCGTGAGATGGTCGAGGTCCTCGCTCAGGGCGTAGTGGATCGCATCCTCGATGGCCCCGGGCACGAACCTGACGTCGCCGTCGGTAAAGAGCATCCACTCTCCCCCGGCCTCCTCGGCCCCGCGGTAGAGGGCATGGTTCTTGCCCAGCCAACCGTCGGGCAGGCTGTCTACCCTCAGCGCCTTTAGCTTTTCGGGCCACTACGCGGCGAGCCCGGCGATGATCCCGCCGGTGCGGTCGGTCGAGCGGTCGTCCACGGCCACGACATCCAGCCACCCTGGATAGTCCTGTTCCAGGAGTGATCCCAATGCCTCCCCCACCCCCACTTCCTCGTCCCGAGCCGGCACTACGACCGAGACGGAAGGGTACTGGTCGATCGGCCCGGAAGTCCTCGCGGCCTCACGAAGAACGGGGATGCGGCGCACGCCGCGGAACCAGCCGAAGGCCGCCGCGAGCCAAGCTACCGAGTCGAGTACCACGAGCAGGGTCCCGGCGCCCCTGACAAGTCTTCCAAGCACGGGCTTATCCGACGACGGGCCGCGAGCCCTCGACGCCGCCGGGCGCTTCGAGGGACTCGGCGTGTTCTTTCATGATGGCGCGGGAGATGACGAGACGTTGAATCTCGCTGGTGCCTTCGTAGATCTCCGTGACTCGCGCGTCCCTGTAGTGCCTCTCGACGGGATGGTCCTTCATGTACCCACGCCCGCCGAGGATCTGAACGGCCTCGTAGGTGACCTCGTTCGCGACCTGCGAGGCATACAGCTTGGCCCGGGCGCCGGCCTCGGTGTGACGCTCTCCGCGGTCCTTCATCCACGCGGCCTCGAAGACGAGGAGTCGGGCCGCCCTTATCTTTGT
>DATDKB010000403.1:0-3320 GCA_036520255.1 Rubrobacter sp.
CAGCTTCAAGACGCAGTCCTGACCCTCAGAACTTGTGCAGCTCGCCAGAGAGCATCTTGGTGTCGCTGGCGCGGGGGTCCTTGTCATGCTCGTAGGTTATGCCGACCGCGGGATAAGAGCCGGCGAAATCGGGTGCGTTCATGTTTACCTCGACCCTTCCGCTGGGACCGACCGCGAAGCTCCCCGCGCTGACGCGTTCTTCGCCTTCGACGAGCCACAGCTCGTAGTATCGGTCGTCGTCGCATGGGGGCAGTCCCCACGCTTCGAGGCGTACCTCCATGTTTTCTCCCGCGTCCTCGATGCTGACCTCGCCACCCGCATCGGGCGCAAGATCCGTGGGGCTCAGGGTCGCCGAGGCGAGGGCTCGACCACCGGTGAGATTGGGGACGAAGATCGCCCCTACCACCGCGAGCACGCAGAAGACCGCAGCCACCGCGGCAACCCCCGAAGGGAGACGGCGCGGGTCTTGACGCCGCGGTATCTCGGTCACGACGCGCTCCTCGAGTTCCCGCGGCGGCGCCTCCGTGGCGTACGCGAGGTCAAGGAGGCGTTCGTGGACGATCTGTAGTTCGCTCGCCTCCTCCCTACAGCCGGCGCATTCTCGCAGGTGGTCCTCGATCTCCCGTTCCTCGCGCGGGTCCAGGGCGCCCATCACGTAGGGGCCGAGAAGGTGCCTGGTGTCCGGGTGCTCACTCATCCGGGGACCACCGATTATCGTCCGGGCCCATGGTCTCGCGCAGGGCACGCAGCGCCGCCGAGGTGCGGCTCTTGACCGTACCCAGGGGCGTGTTCGTGCGCTCGGAGATCTCACGCTGCGAGAGGCCCCGGAAGTAGGCGAGGACGAGCACCTCCCTGTGGACCGGAGATACTCGAGAGAGCGCGGCGGCCACGTCGAAGTTGCGCGTGAGGGCGCCTGATGGATCTGTCTCCCCTGGCTCGAGGAGCGGTTCGTTTCCGACGGTCCTGACGCGCGCGTTGCGGCGACGGATCAGGTCGGTCGCCCTGTTGCGCGTGATGCGGTAGAGCCACGTCGCGAAGCTCGCCCGGGCCGGGTCGAAGCCGCCCGCGTTCTTCCACACCGAGGTGAAGACGTCCTGGACCAGCTCCTCGGCCGCTCCCCTGTCTCCCAGATAACGCATTCCCGTCCCGTAGACCAGGCCGGCGTAGCGATCGTATAGCCCCGAGAGGGCGCGCTCGTCCCCGGAGGCCACCCTCCTCACCAGAACCTCGTCTTCTACACGGTCCATCCAGACCCTTCCCCGGCCTCCGGCGCGTACGGAATCCCCGCTACCACACCCCTCGAAGCAGATGATATCGCGCCCGGCACCCGGCGCGGAACACACGACGCTACTCGATACTAACCATTCCATACGAGAATTTATACGACCGGCCAGTCCCACCGGATTATCGTTTCTGGCCTCTACAGGCACGAATGCGGGTAAAATAAGGCCCCTGCAAGAAGGGAGGTATGGTCCGGGTGACGTCCGACACGTCCGGCACGAAGCTCAGGGGGGTCGCGCGCAGGCCCGCACGCGGGTCGCTGGGCAACTTTTTCGGGGATCTCAGGGATCTTCTGCGCTACGGGACGCTCAAGGCCACGGTACAGGAGTTTATCCGCGACGACGCCCTGGGCCTGGCCGCGCAGCTCGCATTCTACCTGATACTGGCGATCTTCCCGTTCATTCTGTTCTGCGTCGCGATCCTCGATGCCTTCTCCAGCTCCGACCCGCAGTTCGTCACAGACATCTTTGACTACCTCAGGAGGCTCCTGCCGGCGCAAGTCTTCGCCCTGATCCACACTTACACCGAACACACGCTCCGCAACGGGGACACGGCTCCTGGCCTCCTCTCCGTCGGTATCCTCGGCACGATCTGGGCCGCATCCGGCGCCTTCGCAGCCTTGATTAACGCCCTGAACCGCGCCTACGACGTTCAGGAGACGCGACCGTTCTGGAAGGTCAGGGGCATCGCCATCCTGATGACCTTCGGTTTCTCGGCGCTCCTGCTGATAGGCGTGCTGCTCCTGGTCGCCGGGCCCTCCATCGGGCGCACCATCGCCGAGGTCTTCACATTGGGTGACGAGTTCATGGTCGCCTGGAACGTAGCGCGCTGGCCGGTGGCGCTGCTCTTTATGGTCGCAACGGTGGCGCTTCTCTTCTACTTCGCCCCCGACGCCAACCAGCCTTTCCGTTGGATCACACCAGGCGGCGTCATAGGCATCCTGCTCTGGGTGCTCGCGAGCGTCGCCTTCAACCTGTATCTGAACAGCGACTTCAATACCTACGACAAGACATACGGTTCGATAGGCACCGTCATAATCCTCCTCCTCTACCTCTACATCTCCTCCCTGACCATCCTCTTCGGCGCCACCCTGAACGCCACGCTCGTCAGGATAAAAGAGGAGGTCTCGGGAGAGCAGATCCTCAACGCCGAACCCGCGAACAACAAACCAGATGTAATCGACGAAGAGTCGATAGAAGAAACCAAGGGCCCCGAAACTTAGCAAGCGCCGCCGCGAACACGCCAGACGACTTTGATATACTCCTCGAACTGGAGGAGTGGCCGAGTGGTTGAAGGCGGCACCCTGCTAAGGTGTTATACCTCTCAACGGGGTATCGAGGGTTCGAATCCCTCCTCCTCCGCTCCGAAAGTGCCTCGTTTGCTGGAATAGCGCGAGGTCGAGTTAGAGGGCCGAGTTTGCTCCCGGCCCTTACTACACCAACGGGTACACCAACGTGGCCAGTACGCCCTTATTCGCGGCTACGAATGCTGCCTCTGTTATCGTGAATCTTTATTCACGATAACAGAGGTTGTGGTTGGCTTCGCGGTACAGCCCGGTCTCGTACAACCATAAGGGGCCTCTGTGTCTGCCCAAATTCAGGATGCCGGATATGGACTTCTCAGAATCGCCCTTCCACGCACTCCGGTGAATGTGCCGCTTTCGGGAGTTCGTAGGAGCCCTGCGGCTCGGGCGTGTGATCGCGATCATGGCCACCCACAAATCCCACGGGTACCTTATCCGGGTGGGTAACCTGCAGCTGATCGGGTGTGTCGTCGCAGCCGCGGTACTCATGCTCGCCGTGAGCTGCGCTCCGGAGCGGCCCCCTCGGCCTCCTTCCGCGGAGGTTCTCCTCGCCGCGGGCGACATCGCCAATTGCCGCGCCGAGGGCGACGATGCCACCGCCGAGCTGGTCGAGGTCATCGACGGGACGGTCCTCGCCTTGGGCGACGAGGCCTACCCCAGGGGCACGGCGGCGAACTTCGAGGACTGCTACGGGCCGTCGTGGGGCCGCTTCGAGGAGCGCACCAAGCCCGTGCCC
>DATDKB010000404.1:0-4091 GCA_036520255.1 Rubrobacter sp.
TCACGCCCACTCGACCCTCAATATGGCGTCGAGGATGGACTCGTGATCGTAGCTCGTGGTGTTGCCCATCATCACCACGCCCAGCGACTCCTCGGGGTATAAGCGCATCACGTTCCAGAAACCGGCCCCGCCGCCGAGGTGTTCGACGAAAGCGGGACGCCTCTTTGCCGCTTCGTGCGAGCGGAACCAGCCAAGCCCGAACTCCCGCTTCCCTCCCCTCGGTATGATCCGCCGCATCTCGGCCGCCGACTCCGTAGAGAGCAGCCGCGTGCCGTCCACCTCGCCGCCGTTCAGGTGAAGCCGCACGAACTGGGCGGCCTCGTCGACGCCACCGACCAGTCCGCCGTAGGCCGGTCCCTTGACGTAGAACGGCCTAAAGGCGACGTACCTCCCCTGCCGGGGTCCTACTATACCCCTCGGCAACGCGGCCCTGAAGATCGGGGTTAGCGATCGCCACAGGGGCTGGTAGCCCGTTGCGGCCTCGTCTACTGCGGGCTCTTGGTAGGCAAAGCCGGTGCGGTCCATCCCGAGAGGAGAGAAGAGCTCGTCGCGCAAGTATTCCTCATAGCTTGTGCCTGAGACCTCGGAGACGACTTCACCCAGCACTAGGTAGCCGAGGTTGGAGTAGCTGGCGCGCCCGCCGGGGGCGAACTTGAGCCTGCGATGCTTACCCAGAAGACGCTCGACGAAGGCGCGCCGTTCGGGTACCGGGCCCGCGGCCGGATACACCCACCTGATGGGTACGGGATTGGCTAGCCCGGAGCTGTGGCTCAGGAGGTGACGCACGCTCACCGGAGCCGGCTGCGAGACGACTTTGAAGCCCGGGTAGTACTCGTCAGCCGGGGCGTCAAGGTCGAGTTTTCCTCCCTCGGCTAGCCGCATCACGGCCGTGGCCGTCGCGATCTTCGTCATCGAGAACCACAGGTAGCTCGTTGCGGGTGTGGCCGGGGACGGGGTCGCGAGCTCGGCGAATCCGAAACCCCGCTTCCAGACGACGCGGTCGGCCTTTATGATCGCTACCGACAGGCCCGGCACGTTGTCCGCTTCGAGCTTCTCCCGGACGAACGTCTCGAGTGCCTCGACGCTAATCGGCGTGCCTGTTCGCGTAATCTTGACCTCCTCGTTCCGGAAGGGAGGTGCTCCTTCCGGCCTGCGCCTTATTTCGATGGTGTATCTTAGCCCTCTGCCTTGTGCTGTGCTGTGGTATCTCGATACCATACCCGGACGCAATCTGCGCCGCCCTTCACGCGTCCGCCTGGCCTTCGAAACTCAGCGGTCTCGCCCCACCATCCACCGCCTTGCCTATCTCCTCGAAGAAGCGCTCGTACAATCCTCCGGGCGTGTGGGTTAACAGCATTCTGCCCACGCCGTTACCGACATTTTTGTGGGCGTGCAGGATGCCCTTGGGGACGTGGAGGAGGCAACCCGCATCAGCCCTCAAAGTGCGCCCTTCTAGCAGGAACTCGTAGTCCTCTTCGAGCACGTAGAAGTACTCGTCTTCGCAGTGCTGGATTTGCGGCGGCCCTGCGCCTGGCCGCGTGACGATCTTGAAGAGCAAGTGGGCCCCGCCGGTCCGGTGGCTTGGGATCTTTTGTTCGCTCTTCACACCTAACGACCTTCTGCCCACCCCTAGTGGGATGTGGGCGCCTCCCCCTCCTCCGCCGTTCCGCGGGCTTCGTGAGCGTGCGCTGCATACCGACTATGGCTCATCTAGGGCCTCCTTTCTCGATCGGTAGGGAGGGACGGGCCAGCTCGTTTTGGCGTGCCCGTTCCTCCCTACTTTCCTATACTCGCAGCGTACGCTGGTCGGATCACGGGCACTTGCTGGCGCGGCTCGGCATTGATCACGAGATAAGTGCGCGATCCTAGATCCCGCACTTCGGCCAACGCCCCGTGCTGCGCGTCTCTTCGAGGTCCTAAGCCAGCCCCAACACGACCCCGAGCACCCAGGAGGGAGAAGTACACGCTCTGCGCCGAGTGGAGGATGATGGACATCCACGTGCTCCTGTAGCGGTGGGTCGGGTAGGTGTACAAGAGGCCGGTAAGAACGGAGTTTGGTATCCCCCAGGGCTGGTGGACATGGTAGAGGCCGAAAAGCACGCCGTTTGCCACCCAACTCCAGCGGCCGAACACGCTTTCCATCCTGGGCAGCAAGACGCCCCGAAAGAGGAACTCCTCCCCCAGCATGGTGTTGAACGCGGCCTGGATGACGAAGAGGGCGAAGAATCACCAGGCGCCCCCCAGCCGCGCCAGGATCTCCTGAGATTGGAAGATCGCGTTGAAGCTGTAGCCCTGGGGCTCGGAAAAGAACGGGGAGACAGACACCCAGGCGTTTTCCGTGGGTGTGTTCAGTACGAATTCCACCACCGCGACCGCGACTAGGAACGGCACCACCCACAACCAGAGCCTCGCGCGGGGTTCTCCGGTTTTCGGGTCGCGCGGGGTATTGAGCCTGAGCCTTCGCTTGAGAGTCGCCCAGCGAAGGTCGCCCTCCTCTCGGCGCACCATGATCATGGAGAGTACGAGCAACCAGACCTAACCCAGCGTAAGCAGCACCAGCCTCGCGACGCCCGCCCCGAGGGGGTCGGCCCCGGAATCGGTTGCCAGCAGGGAGAAAACGACCCAGCCAAGGACGCCCATCGGAAGGGTTGCGAGCGCCCAGATGCCCAGGATCTTCGCGAGAGAGTATTGCTCGCTTTGCATCTCGCTCGCCGGCCCTTGCGAAGTGGATTCTCTTTCGACTCCGCCGCGCGCAATCTGCCCTTCCGCTCTCATCTTCATCGATACTCCTTCCGAAACACCACTCCTGCCGTGGTCCAGTTGTAGGTGCTCTGGCTTATCCACAAGGATCACTTCCTTTCGTACTCGAGTCGTTCTTGCCCGAACTTGCCACTGAGGATGGGTCATCGCGACCTTAGGCGGGCTTGAACGCCCACCCCTCTCGACGGAGGCCGGTCTTCACACTCGACCCCTTGCTCTAGCATGAGAACAGACTGGCGGTCACGCGGGGAGCGAGCTTCTTGCCTCCCTCTGTGCTTTAGTGGTGCATACTGCCGCCGCGTCCAAAACGGCATCAAGAAGTTCCCTTTCCGTCCTGCCCGCAAGAGGAGGTACGCGCCCACCATCAGGCAAGCCAGCAGCGCGATCACCGAACCCTCGATCCCGGAGATACCGCCGGTCAGCAACGCCGGGCCCGAAAGTTCGGCCCTTACTACGACCCCCTTAGCACCGCCGGTGACGCCGAAGATGGCGTCCTGGGAGAAGTCCCAGGCGAAGTGGATGCCGATGGCCAGCCACAATCTCCTGGTCAGCACGTACGCTGCGGAGAGCAGGACGCCCGCCTCCAGCCCCACCACGACGGTGCTCACGACCGTGGCGCCGGTGCTCGCCAGGTGCAGCAACGAAAACAGGACCACGGAGATCCCCTCTTTAGGCCAGAGCAGCTCGCCGATGGGCGCTGGCAACGCGGGAAGGTGGTAGAAGGCTTCTATCTGGCCGCAGACGAGCAGACGGCCTGGGCGGAATGGTACCGGGCCCTTGCGGAGTTGGCGGTGCCACCGATGCGCCAGATGCCGCGTGAGTTGTGGCGCTTCGAAGTCGAACTGGAGGGTGTCGCCGATCTATCCGACGTAGGAAAGCTTGAGGCGGCGGGTCAGCCATACCCTGTGCCCTCCCGTAGGGAGTGGTCCCGCTTCCAGGCGGTTGGGGAGGTCCTTGCAGCGAGCGGCTGGAGGGGAATCCTCTACCCCTCTGCAGCGCAATCGGAGACCAAGAGCGCCATTTATGTATTCTAGAGGGAGAGCGACCTGGTGGGCATCAATCCCCTCGCTCCGCACGCCCGATACGAGGAGCCCCCAGAGCCCCCTAGTGGTCTTAGGACCTGAAGAGTTCCGCACGTGCGGCCGAACGAAGCGTTAGTCTCTTAAATCAGCGTTTCTGACCTGCAAACGAGTGCCCATCTGAGCCACGATGCTGACCTGGGAGCCGGGGATTCCTTTTACCGCCGCCGAACCGGTGACCGCGCGGCGCCTAATCGTGCGAACACCATCCGGTGCGACACTCGGGAAGCTGGCGCCCAGAAAACGGCTTAG
>DATDKB010000405.1:0-4480 GCA_036520255.1 Rubrobacter sp.
CCTTGGCCTTTATGTAGCCGTGGGCGGATCCCTCCGCCGGGATCGTCGCATCGCTTCCTCGCGCCGCGTCCACCAGGTTCTCCTTCCTCTATACCTTCGCCCGGCGCAATCGCAGGGCGTTCGAGAGCACGGTCACCGACGAAAGCGCCATCGCCGCCGCGGCCAGCACCGGGTTGAGGAAACCGTACTCTCCGAGCACGGGACTCAGGACCTCCGGCACGCTCCCCTCGGAGAAGAGCGGGTAGAGTACCCCCGCCGCCACCGGGATGAGCAGTACATTGTAGGCGAAGGCCCAGAACAGGTTCTGCTTTAAGTTCCTTACCGTAGCTTTCGAGAGCTCTATCGCTCGCGCTACCCCGCGAACGTCGCCGGAGACCAGGGTCAAATCCGCCGCCTCCATCGCGACGTCGGTGCCCGTGCCTATGGCCACACCCACATCGGCCTGAGCCAGGGCCGGAGCGTCGTTGATGCCGTCACCGACCATGCCCACCCGCTTGCCCTCGGCCTGCAACCTCTCGACCTCGGCGGCCTTGTCCTCGGGCCTGACCTCCGCCACGACGCGGTCTATGCCGAGCTTCCGCGCGATCGCTTCGGCGGTGCGGCGATTGTCGCCGGTCAGCATGGCGACCTCGAGCCCCAGGATATGCAGCCGCTCGACTGCCTCGGGTGCCTCCTCCCTCACCGTGTCGGCCACGGCGAGGAGGCCGACCGTCCTTCCGCCTATGGCCACGAACATGCGGGTCTTGCCTTCCTGCGCAAACTCCTCGCCCCGTGGAATTAGGCCGTCCTCCAGGATGCCGGATTCGCCGAGGAACCTGCGCGTCCCGACGAGAACCTCCTGGCCCGCGACGCGGGCCCGAACCCCACCGCCTCTTACGGCCTCGAACGTCTCAGCCTCGGTGAGAGGGATACCCCTTCCCTCGGCGCCCCTCACGATCGCCTCGCCCAAAGGATGCTCGCTCCCGCGCTCGGCCGAGGCAACGATCTTGAGGAGCTCGTCCTCCCCGAGGCCGTCTCTTGCGGTTACGTCGGTCAGCTCTGGCTCACCCCTGGTAAGGGTGCCCGTTTTGTCCAGGACGACGGTTGTGAGCTTGTGGGCGCCCTCGAGCGCCTCGCCGCCTTTGATCAGTATCCCAGACTCGGCGCCTTTGCCGGTACCTACCATGATCGAGGTGGGGGTCGCCAGGCCCATGGCGCACGGGCAGGCAATGATAAGGACCGCGACCATGTTCAAGAGGGCAAACGTGAAGGAAGGCGCGGGACCGAACGCCCACCACAGGGCGAAGGTCGCCGCAGCCACGCCCATGACGGCCGGAACGAACACGCCACTGATCCCGTCCGCGAGGCGCTGTATCG
Source organism: Rubrobacter sp. (assembly GCA_036520255.1). GTDB lineage: Bacteria > Actinomycetota > Rubrobacteria > Rubrobacterales > Rubrobacteraceae > Rubrobacter_D. The sequence continues at coordinate 1,357 of DATDKB010000405.1, forward strand.
GTGCCTTGGAGCCCTGCGCTTCCTCAACCAGCCTCATGATCTGGCTCAGGGCCGTATCTTTGCCGATCTTAATAGCCTCAAACCGAAAACTACCGCTGGCGTTCATCGTCGCGCCGATGACCTCGTCCCCTTCCCGCTTGGTGACAGGCATCGACTCGCCCGTGATCATCGACTCGTCAACCGCCGACTCGCCCGAAAGGACACGCCCGTCCACCGGCACCTTCTCGCCCGGTCTCACGACCACTACATCCCCAATCTGGACATCCTCGACGGGCACGTCAACCACTTCGTCCCGGCCTTGCCCGCGCAAGACGCGGGCGGTCTTAGCCCGCAGACCAGCGAGCCTCTTTATGGCCTCGTTCGCGCGACCCTTGGCCCGCATCTCGAGCACCCGTCCAAGGAGGATGAGCGTGATGATGAGCGCCGAGGTGTCGAAGTACACGTCGGCCCTCCCGGTGGCGAAGAGCTGCGGCGCAAGGGTTGCGACCGCGCTGTATGAATAGGCCGCGCTGGTGCCCATGGCCACGAGCGTGTTCATGTCGGCCTGCTCGTGCTTGAGCGCACCCCACGCCCCCCGGTAGAAGCGCCGCCCGGCCCAGAACTGCACCGGCGTGGCGAGCGCGAGGAGCACCATCTTCAACCACAACATCGGAACAGGGAGCTCGACGCCAAGCATCATCGGGAGGCTGCCGACGAAGATGAGCACCGTGAGTACCGCGGCGAGGAGGAAATCGGCCTCGAGCTTCCCGTGCTCTCGCTGGCGGGAGTCCTCTGCCGAGACCCGCCCGCCCCGGACCAAACCGTAGCCCGCGCCTTCTACCGCTCTGTGCAGATCCGGTGGTCCAACCTTGCCCGCGAGGTACCGAACGGTGGCCTTCTCGTTGGCGAGGTTCACGTTCGCCTCCAGGACGCCCGGCGTCTTCCTGAGCGCCCGCTCGACCCTTCCCGCGCAACTCGCGCACGTCATGCCCGTCACGCCGAGGCTCGTCTCGCGCACGTCGACGTCGTAGCCCGCCTCCCTTATGGCCCCGACCAGCTCGCCCGGAGTCGTCGCCCTCGGGTCGTAGGACAGGCTGGCCTTCTCGTTGGCGAAGTTCACGCTCGCCTCGGTGACCCCCTCTTCCTTCGCCAGCGCCCGTTCGACCCGCCGCACGCAGGAAGCGCATGTCATCCCCACGACGGGTATGTCGATGCGCGCCAGGCGCTTCTTCTCGTCGGTCGTAGCCATGCCGGGCTCCTCGCTTCACGCTCGTTCGAGTTCCATTATACTATACCCCCCCATCCTATCAATACAGCGTGTAGCATCGAGTTGGCGCCCTAGGGGGCGACCTTCATAGAACCTCGCAAGATGGGGGCTCAGCTTCGGAGCAAGCTCCTTCCAGGGGCCCTCCGGCGAACAGAGGGCCCCTGGAAGGAGTTGAGAAGGTCCAAAGAGCTACGGACCGTACGCGGACTGAGCATACGCCGGCTGGCCAAAGAGGCCGGCGTCTCTACGGAGGCGATTTAAAGCCTTGAGCATGGTCGCAGTTCAGTTGGCTAGAGACGGCCAAGAAGCTCGCCGACGCACCAGGGGTCAGGCCCGAGGAAGCCGCTTCCGCGCTCTTCGGTGAAAGGGCCCCAGCGCACGATGGCGTCCCGGATCATCTCGGCGGTGGGGTCGCCCCTCATGCCCTCGCGTTGGCGTAGAGGCGGCACCCGAGCCGCCAGTCCTCCCACTCCGTACCTTCGCTGGGGAAGATGTCCTCGCCCTCGACGCGGATCGTCGGGCTGCCAGGGAAGCGCAGCCGCTCTGCCTCCCCGTTGGTGTCGACGGCCACCAGCGTCCACGGGCCCACTCGAAAACTACCCCAGCACCAGCGTGAAAATAGCCCCGCCTCCCACGGCCACGGCGAAGACGCTCGCCACCAGCGCGGCCACCAGCCTCCACCGGAACAGGCCCCCGAGCAGGACGACCATGGGTACGTTAACCCCCATGCTCGTCACCACAAGGGCCATCACGGCGCCGACCACGACGCCCTTATCCAGGAGCGCAGCAGAGATAGGAAAGAAGGTCTCGGCGTTAACGTACATCGGCACGCCCAAGGCGGCAGCTAGGGGTATCGCGAACGGTTGCCCAGGACGGGCCACTGCCACCACCCAGCCTGTCGGCACCAGCCCGTAGATCGCCGCCCCCGCCGCCGTGCCTACCAGGAGGTAGGGCAAGGCAGGCAAGAAGAACGCTCACGCGTCGGACCAAGCCCGAGGCCAGGCCGGGTCCTTCGTCGGCCCTGCCGCTTCGCACCCCGCCGGATCCTCGCTCGCGTGGCCGCCCGAGGCCCCCGCAAACGACCGCACGTCCTTTTCGTGACCGAGCCTCGCGAATAGCGCACAGATCAGGATCGAGGCCGTAAAGGTCAAGACGGCGTAGGCCGCCGTCCCCTCGACGCCCACCAGGAAGACGAGCACGCCGAGCACCACCGGGTCCAACAGCGGCGAGGCGAAAAGGAACGCCATCATGGGTCCGAAGGGCGCCCCGCTCTTCAAGAGCCCCGCCAGCACCGGTATGGTGGAGTAGGAGCAGAACGGCGTCAGCGCTCCCAATGCCGCCCCGAGGAGGTAACCGGCGAAGGTCTACGCCGCCCGAAGAGGGAGCGGACCTTCCCCTCGGGAAGCCACGCTTGCAAGAGCCCCACGATGAAGCTCAGCGCAAAAACAGCGCGGCCAGCTCCGCGGCGGTAAGGAGGAACCAGCGCGCGGTCTCGCCGAGACCGCCGGCCATCCTTACGCCGGCAAGTGGTCCTTCTACTCCCTGGACCGCGCGGCCGTCCGGGACCTCCTCTGGGACGCCGCAGGGCACCTCGGCGCCGAGGCGGAACCGGTCGCGGGTGTCTAGCGGCCCCAAACTAGCGCGACGGGGCGTGCCGCGAGGGGGCAAGGCCGCCCAGACGGTCGCCGACGCCGGCGAACTGTGGAAGGAGTTCGCCGGTCCCCTAGAGCGCTTCATCGCGCGGCGAGTCGGAAACGCAGAGGACGCGAAGGATTTGCTGCAGGACGACTTCTTGCGGGCTCACGTCGCCCTCGACGGGGTGGAAGACAAGAGGCGTGTGCGGCCCTGGCTCTACCGCATAGCCTCCAACGCGATAGC
>DATDKB010000406.1:0-2311 GCA_036520255.1 Rubrobacter sp.
TGCCGGGCGCCTCGGGGTCGTTAACCTCAACACGGGCGCCGCCTACAGGGCCGCAGCGCTCCTAGCCTTGCGCGAGGACGTTGACCTCGCCGACGGGGAGGAGCTTGCGGCCCTCGCGCGCCGGGTGGAGCTAGATCCCATAGGAGCGAGCATTGACGGGGGGCGGATTGGGGACCGGGATCTCCGCTCACCCGAAGTGTCTGAAGCGGCATCCAAGGTCTCGGCCCACGCGCCCCTCAGAGAGGTCTTGCTGCCCGTGCAAAGGGCTGCGGCCGAGAAGGCGAGGGCCAAGGGAGGGGCCGTCGTCGAGGGAAGGGACATCGGTACCGTCGTCCTTCCTGACGCTGAGCTGAAGGTTTACCTATCCGCCGCTCCAGAAGAGCGTGCCCGCAGGCGGGCATACCAGACGGGCAGGGAGGGGGAGCTCGATCGCATCAGGGCCGCCATAGCCAGACGTGACCGACAGGACTCGGAGCGGGAGATCTCACCTCTCAAGCCCGCCGCGGACGCTGTCGTCCTCGATACGACGTCGCTGAGCCTGGAAGAAGTCATCTCCAGGGTCCTCGACCTCGCCACAGACCTGCGCGAGGAAACGTGAGGGGCGCCATGCTCTTCGAGGGAAGGCGTAAACCGGGCGAGATGTCGAGGAGGTACCGCCTGTTCCGCCGGGCGATGACCTTGCTCTGCCGCCTCCTTTTCGGGTACAGGGTGCACGGGGGTAACAGGGTACCTTCAGAGGGATCCCTGATAGTTGCCTCCAACCACAGCCAATATGCCGACCCCGTCCTGGTCTGCGTGGCCGTCCCCCGTCGCCTGAAATGGATGGCGAAAAAGCAGCTCTTCGTCTTCCCCTTCAGGAAGTTCTTCGAGTTCATCGGGTCCTTCCCTGTCGACCGCGAGGGCGGTGGAAGGGGCGCGATACGCGCCGCTCTGGCATTCCTGGCCGAAGGTTGGGCATTGGGGATCTTCCCCGAAGGCACCCACAGGGGCGCCGGAGCCTCCAGGGAGGCCAAGAGCGGGGTCGTCGTACTCGCGGTCCGCAGCGGCGCTTCCGTACTGCCCGTTCACGTAGGCAGGCTACCTAGACCCCTCTCCCGCCTGCGAGGCCAGCGGCTGCACATCTTCGTGGGCGAACCGGTACACATGGACCCCGCTATGCGCGGTGGTGCGGCGTACCGTGCGGCGGCGGATGAGATCATGCACACCATCTACGCGCTGCCAGAACGACACGCCCGAGAGTCGGAGTCGCTTTGAACCGGCTCCCTGTGGTCGCCGTCGTCGGGGCCCCCAACGTGGGGAAGAGCTCGCTGGTTAACAGGATAATGCGCCGCCGCGGTGCCGTAGTCTCGGAGAGACCAGGTACCACGCGCGACAGGGCGTACAACCGGGCTGAGTGGGCGGGCCGGGAGTTTACGCTGGTAGACACGGGCGGTATGGAGCCGCGCGCGAAGGTAGGCCTCGAGGCGCTCGTGACGCTGCAGGCGAGGGTCGCCGTCGAGGAGGCTGACGTGGTGTTGCACCTCACCGACGCCAGGCTAGGGCCGACCGAGGCCGACGCCGTTATCGCAGGCGAGCTCAGGCGCGCACGGGGCAAGGCCGTGCTCGCCGTCAACAAGCTGGATAACCCCGCCGACGACACCGAGCGTCACCGCTTCTACTCCCTCGGTGAGGGCGAGCCGCATGCGATCTCCGCGGTGCACGGCCTTGGCGTCGGCGACCTTCTCGACGTCGTCGTCTCCCTGCTGCCGGAGTCAGAACCGGACACGGAGGAGGAGCTTCCGAAGCTAGCGATCGTTGGCAGGCCGAACGTCGGCAAGAGTACGCTGCTCAATCGTCTGCTCGGCATGGACCGCGCCGTCGTCTCGGAGAAGGCAGGCACGACGACCGACGCCGTGGCGGGTGAAATTGCACTTGAAGTAGAGGGAGAGACCGAACGTTACCTGCTTCTCGACACAGCGGGGGTAAGCAAGGGCGCCAGGCGGGCTCGCGGCGTGCCTTACTACTCATCGTTGCGGACCTCAGAGGCGATTAGGCGCTCCGACGTCTCGCTGCTGCTGGTGGATGCCACGGACGGCATCGTGGCCGGGGATCTCAGGATCGCCCGCGAGATAGAGGAAGCAGGCTCCTCATGCGGAGTCGTGGTCAACAAGCGAGATCTCGTACCCCTACAAAGGCTGCAGGAGATAGCGGGGCTTGTTACAGCCCGTCTCACCGACCTCAAACCAAACTCCGTGCACATCTCCGCGCTCACGGGTGCAGGGGTGGACGCGGTCTTGCCTTTCGCGGCTAGAGTAGGGCGGGCATACCGGCT
>DATDKB010000407.1:0-13925 GCA_036520255.1 Rubrobacter sp.
CCGCAACCTGGACACCATGCTCGCCGCGGTCCTCGAAGCGAGCGCCGATGAAACACCCCGAGAACCAGAACCGCGCTGGGTAGAGGCGATGGAAAAACTCTCGGAGACGGCCAGCGAGACCTACAGGGCCCTGGTCTACGCCGACGAAGATTTCCTATCCTTCTTCTCCGAAGCCTCCCCCATCGGGGAGCTCTCCCTGCTCAACATGGGCAGCAGGCCCACGCGCAGGGTACAGAACCCGACGGTCGACAGCCTCAGGGCCATACCCTGGGTGTTCGCCTGGACTCAGAACCGCTTCCTGCTCCCGTCCTGGTACGGTGCCGGAACAGCCCTGGGTGGCTACGCTTCCGAACCGGAGAAGCTGGAAGTACTCCGCGAAATGTACCGGGGCTGGCCGTTCTTCCGGACCCTGATCGACTTCATGCAGATGACGTTGGCAAAGAGCGACCTGCGCATAGCCGAACACTACACCTCCCTTGTCTCCAACCCCGCCGTCAGGGAACGCCTGTGGACCAGGATCTCCGGAGAGCACGCCGCCTGCGTGGAGGCCTTGCTCCTCATAACCGGCACCGGCCACCTGCTCGACGACAGTCCCGTGCTCCAGAGGTCCATACGCCTTCGCAACCCCTACGTGGATCCGCTCTCGTACGTACAGGTCGCGCTCCTGCGACGGCTCCGCGCCCTACCAGAAGACTCTTCGGACCGTGAGGACGCGCTGAACACCTTGCTGCTCTCCATCTCGGGTGTATCGTCGGGGATGCTGAACACCGGCTGAAATTGGGGCACCGTATAATTTGGGGAGAATCGGACGGCAAGGAATCTGAGTGTTGCTCCAACCATGGCATCCGCTAACATAGATACATGCCCCGTACCGACGAGATGGGCGAGAATACGGCTGGGGCCTTGCGTGCAATGGTGGGCGAGATCTACCGCTCCAACTCGCGCCGGGTCTTCGCAACCCTGGTCCGCCTGCTGGGCGACTTCGACCTCGCCGAGGACGCCATGCACAACGCCTTCGCGGTTGCGCTGGAGCGGTGGCCAAAAAGCGGCGTGCCGGCCAACCCCCGGGCGTGGCTCGTCTCCGCCGGCCGCTTCAAGGCCATCGACGCACTCCGGAGGAGGTCTTCCTGGTCCAGGAGGGCACCGCCACCTTCACGGCCGGGGATGACGTCATCGAAGCGTCGGGCGGTCAGATCTTGGTGGTACCAGTGGGTGTGCCGCACAAGTTCATGAACTCTGGGACCACGCGGCTGCGCCAGATTGACATCCACGCCAGCAGCCACTTCGTCACCGAATGGCTCGAATGATTGACCCGAACGATCCGCCTACACCCGCGGCCCGGACGTGACGACGTAACGGATGATCGGCCTACACCCCGCAGCACGGTGTCGACGGTTCGCAACGGAACATTCTTTTAGTGCGGATCGCCTCGAACCGTACCGTTGCCTGCAATCCCGGCAAGAAAATAGGTTCACACCGGCGTGCAGTGGGGCAGCGGTAAATCGGCGTTGAGCGCCATGGTAGATAATTCTCTGTTCGCTTGCTTATCCTTCGATGTTGTTCCAGGCGGCGCGGCTGCTCTTGGCCGTTCCCCGCATCTGCACAGCGAGTTGGTGTGGTTACCGGGGGTGTTCTTATCCGTAAGCGAGCGGAAGGCGCGCAAGCACTGCCGCTGCCAGCGACGGATACACCAGCTCCGTTGTCGACTCCGCTCCGTGGCGCTCCCAGAGGGAATCTTTGGGAACCGGAAAGCTCGCATGCACGGCAAGCAGCCAGGCGATGCTCACGCGGAGGCTCTGCCGGGGACACGCCAGCGGGGTTGGCTTTGCTTGGAAGAGGCTCTGCTGTACCTTCTCGAGAGACGCCTTTGTACGGGGGCCAGTTCGATCTAAACGTTGGAGGCCCGACAAGACTGTGCCCACTATGGATCGGCTCGCACCTCGTTGCGCGCCGCTCTTCCTCAGTGCACCCCCCGTCGTTTCATGGCTCACTACCCGGCCGCGCTACCCAACACCGCTCCTCTCGGCAGTTACGGTCAAAGTTGCGGGCTCATTGTGCGTGTAACCTGACAGATGAGCCAAGCCGCAACGTTTATCGTAAGAGGGCTTCCGCCAACGGGAAGAGCGCCGGGCGTACTGCGCGATGGCATGAACCTATTCTCGGCTAGGTTTGATTTAGTTTAGAGTAGCCTGAAGCCTTGAGCTTTAGTCGCCGATCATGCCTGGCAGGAGGTGCTCGAAGAACATGCGCTTGAGGAGGTTTTTTCGGCTCCTGACGGAACCGCGGCCGCGGTCCCGCAGCCTTCTACGCCACCGCGCTGTGGCTACAGGACGCCTACGCCGAGCTGCGCTGGGACATCCACGACGTGGTGGTGGAGGGTGATCTCGTAGTGCTGCACGCCACCATGTCCGGGCGGCACGTGCGTACCTTCGTCGACTACGACGCCGACGCGCGTCCCGCACAGGCCTTCCAGCCAACCGGCAGGCGCTTCGCAACTACACCCAGACGCACTGGTTCCACGTAGCGCACGGGAAGGTCATCGAGCACTGGGCAAACCGGGACGACCTCGGCACCGCGATGCAGCTCGGCTGGACCCCGCCGTCGCCACTGTACCTGATCAGGATGCCGCATGCGAACCGCCGTGCCCGTCGAGAGGCCGGGACTACAGCAGCCCCATAGTGGGAGGGAAGATGTTGCATACGATGAGAAGGAGACAGAAATATGATAAAGCAAAGCTATGTGGTGGAGAACCCGCGGGCAAACATTGCGACCATCCGCCGACTACGGACCTTCAGCGTCCTGACGATAGTCGGGGCCGTGTCGCTGGTGCTTGGAGCCATCCACACCGACTTTGGCTCGTATGCTGATCTACCCGCCATCGGGTCGCTGGGAAGCGTGCTCTCGGCCGCAGCGGGCCTGGGTCTCGTCTTCCTTCCCATCGGGCTGCGCGCCATCCGCCTCAGCGGGACAGGTGCGCTCGCGAACGCGGGCACGGCATTACTTGCGATCGGCATCTGCCTCGCGTCGATCGCTGACGTACCGACGATCCTTGACCCTAAGGATCTCGAGTCCGATGGCGCGTTCGGCCCTATCGGATTCGTGCTAATTTCTGCGGGTTTTCTATTGTGGTTCGTAGTGATCCTGCGTACCGGCGCCCTGGCAGGCTGGCGGCAGTACCTCTTTCTTGCCACCGGCCTGGGGTTCCCTCTGACCATCCCAACCGTCCAGCTTCCGCTATTCGTGGTCCCGAACGGCAGACCATCATTCCTGCTGTTGGCCGGTGCGCTAGGTGTGCTCCAACTCATGATGGGGATCGTCCTCCGCGGGCAATCGGGCCCTACGGTCGACTTTTCTCGGCAGGCGCTCTAATAGGTACCCGGAAGATGAGAGGAGTGAGGCATCACAGAAACGACACGCCCGCTTTCGAAACCGACCGGCTTGACTTGAGACCGATCGCGCCTGACGATGCTGACGCACTGCACCGCATCTCTAACGAGCCCGCCGTGCGCCGCTACCTGTGGGACGGCGAGCCGGTCGCGAAGGCGACGATCCTGGACCTCATCTCACGGAGCGCCCAGATGTTCTCCGGCGAGGGCATCGGCCTTTTCGGCGTCCGGATGCGCGGGAGCGAAAACCTCATCGGCTTCTGTGGTTTCGTCCGGCTCGAAGGGATGGAGGAGCCGGAGCTCGCCTACGAGCTGACGAAGGGGTCGTGGGGCCAGGGGCTTGCCAAGGAGGCCTCTCTGGCCTGCCTACTGCACGCCTTCGAGGAGGCGGGCCTGAAGCGGTCATCGCCGGGGTCGACGCAAAAAACGTCGCCTCGGGACGCGTGATCGAAAAGCTCGGCATGCGGTTGTTGGCCAGCGTAAACCCGAATGTTTCCTGGGGTCCATACTATGCGGTGTGCCGGGAAGAGTTCTACGCGGACACGGGAAGGAGCGAGTAATGGAAGTGGAAGCAAGGCTCGAAGCGATGGGCCTGGTGCTGCCCTTCTCCTGGGTGAGGGTGCGCGGGAGCAGAGCATACGTCTCGGGGCACGGTCCCCTCAACCCCGACAGTTCCATAGCCGATCCGCTCGGCAAGGAGGGCGCAGAGGTCTCCGAAGAACAGGGCTACGAGGCGGCGCGTCTAACCGCTCTGGCCATGCTAACCAGCCTCAAGCGAGAGCTCGGCGACCTCGACCGGGTAAGCGCCTGGTTGCGGGTCTTCGGCATGGTCAACTCCGGGCCCGACTTCAGTCGGCACCCGAACGTCATAAACGGTTTTTCCGACCTGATCCTCGAATTGTACGGCCAAGAAGCAGGGGATCACGTACGGTCTGCGGTGGGGATGGCGGGGTTGCCGCTCGGGATGCCCGTCGAGCTAGAGGCCGAGGTCGAGATACTAGGCGGCTAGCGGAGACCACCGGAAACGCTGACGGGCCACCTACCACTGGTGGCGCCTGTGATCAGCATCGTCTTTCCTGCCGTTCGTGTCCCCATGTTAATGTGCTTTCGTCTAACCTGGCGCGACAGGGCCCCCGTACTGGGGCTGAGATCGTCCAGCTAGACACTCGGGATCGCTCGTCAGTGGTTTCCGTTGCGGCAATACTCAGAGGCCGCTGCGAATATATTCCTGATATGCTCTCGCTGTAAATACGCTAGAGGTGAGGGGAGCCTGATGAGGGCAGTGCAGTTTGCTGAGCACGGCGGCCCCGAGGTCTTGCAGGTCGTGGAGGTCGACGAGCCTCACGCCGGGGCAGGTCAGGTAAGGATCGCCGTTCGCGCCGCTGGCGTGAACGCGATCGACTGGAAAATTCGGGCCGGATACATGGGCGGTGGTACGCCGCTCACCGAGCCATCGGGGACAGGGATGGACGCGGCCGGCGTGGTCGACGAAGTCGGTGACTGGGTGAGCGATGTCGCTGTCGGCGACGAGGTGTTCGGGTCTGGGAACTCGGCATACGCGGAGCACGCGGTGCTCTCGAGCTGGGCGGTGAAGCCTGCCAAGCTTTCATTCGAGGAGGCCGCGGGCTATCCGGTTCCGGTCGAGACGGCGATTCGGATCCTGGATCAGGTAGGGGTGCAGCCGGGCGCGACGTTGCTGGTGAGCGGGGCGTCTGGAGGAGTCGGTTCGGCCGTAGTCCAGATCGCGCGTCAGCGTGGGATCGAGGTGATCGGAACTGCCAGCGAACGGAACCAGGATTATCTGCAATCGCTCGGCGCTGTCCCCACGACCTACGACCCCGGTCTTGTCGATCGAGTGCGCTCCCTTGCTCCTGACGGGGTCGACGCAGCCCTCGATATCGCGGGCTCTGGCGTGATCCCCGAGCTGATCGAGCTCACCGGCGAACCCCCTAAGGTACTGTCGATCGCCGACTTCAACGCCCCCGAGCACGGTGCGCAGGTCTCTTCCGGGTCCACGATGGCCGCGGGCGCCTTGGAGGAGGCGGCGCGGTTGTTCACCGAGGGCGCGTTTAACCTCCCCGCCGAGAAACCCTTCGCGCTCGAAGCGGCAGCTGAAGTGCAAGCTGCTAGCGAGACAGGGCACGTCACCGGCCGGCGGGTGGTTACCGTCTCGTAAAGCAGCTTGCGAAGAGGTTATCCCTCTTCGCAAGCTCACAATATTTCAGCTGGTCAGCACGTCAGCTTCTTGTTCCTGCTGACTTGCCGAGATGATGATGGCGCGACTTGCGGAGGGTCATACCAGGTCTGGTTGAATCATCACGGCACAATGAGCCCGTCACCGCTCAGGTCGGCGCCTTCCGCTACCCGTGGATTCTCGCGCAAGCGGGAATGAGGTACAGGAAAGACCGGGGGGCATCCGCAGCCGGAAAGTACGACCGTCTAAACGGACTCGGTATCAACGCCTCTGCAAGTCGCTTTAGGCTTCGGGAGAAGCGTTTTCGACGCCAAGGTACAGAGCAGCCCGGCTTCCGTGGTCCTGAAGCCACAGAGATCGTAGAAATTCCGCAGGTGCAGCTCGAAGCCCACATGCAACCATTCCACGTTTCTCCGCCTAGCTTCCGCCACCGCCCGCAAAACTAGGCCGCGGCCGATGCCGCGCCGAAGCAACCTGGGGTGAACCGTGGTGTCGAGGATAAAACCGTGGACGCCCCCGTCCCACGCACATTGACGAAACCGACGAGCCCCCTTCCCAGTACGCACAGGTATAAACAAGACTCCGTCCCACCACGGGATCCCAATCCCGGGCGTCGCTCCAACCCACCCCGCCGCGAAAAGTTCGTTGATTTCCTCCGACTCAACCGGAGGGTCTACACGGTACACGATAGCGTCATCCCGCCGATCTCCTCGTGACAGGTCGGTCTGCTCCCGGTGCGTGCTCTCACGCGAAGGTCTCACCCCGGGGCAGGAAGAGTCTTCTGTAGGTCGCGAGGGCGTACCTGTCGGTCATCCCGGCCACGAAGTCTACTGTCTCGGTGATAGGGTCGGAATCGCCTGGGGCCCTCTCCTCCGGGTGCTCCAGATAGTACTCGAAGAGGTTGGTGACGACGCCAGCTGCCTTCTGGTTCTCCCGCGAACCTGGATTGTTGTACACGTTCCTGAAAAGCCAGTTTCTCAGCTCCATCAGGGCCTCGTAGACCCCGCTTGATAGAGATATCTCACCTTTCGCTCTAGAGTTATAGATCATATCCCGCACGAGCGTGTTGATCCTGGCGCTCATCTGCTCCCCGAGGGTCGAGATCGGGCCGGTCGGAAGGTCCTCCATCCGGATGATGCCTGACCGCAACGCGTCATCGACGTCGTGGTTGACGTAGGCGATGCGGTCGGCGATGCGAACGATCTCACCTTCCCGTGTAGATGGATGCACCTCTCCCGTATGGTTACGTATCCCATCCCTAACCTCCACTGTGAGGTTTAGTCCTTCTCCTCCTCGTTCGAGGTGGTCCACGACGCGAAGGGAGTGCTCGTTGTGGCGAAACGTGCGTCCTAGGGACATTAGAGCCTGGGCGAGCGCCGCTTCTCCGGTGTGGCCGAAGGGGGTGTGGCCGAGGTCGTGGCCGAGCGAGATCGCCTCAGCGAGGTCTTCGTTGAGGCCGAGCGAGCGGGCTATGGTGCGCGAGATCTGCATCATCTCAAGCGTGTGCGTGAGGCGCGTTCTGTAGTGGTCGCCGTCGGGCGAAATGAAAACCTGGGTCTTGTGCATCAGCCGGCGGAAGGCCTTGGCGTGGATGATGCGATCCCTGTCGCGCTGGAAGTCGTTGCGCACGCCGTCGGGCGGCTCGAACCTCAGGCGACCCGCGCTTCGCTCCACGGCCCAGGAGGATTTTGGAGAGTCCTGTTGGGGTTCGGCAGAACTCAAGCTGGTCGCCGGGTGCGGAAGAGGCTCCGGCCGATTAGGGTGTTTCCGGGGGCGTGGGCGAGAACGTGAGACCGGACGACCCTGAGGACGTTCTCCCTCGGTCCGGCCTGCATCGGTGCCTTTCGGATGGGCACTTCTACGAGGGCCCTCACGCTCTCCAGCGTGCCGGGGGCGAGCGGGAACGCGTCTCCGGTCTGCGACCTGCACACCGCACACAGGACGCCGCCGTACTCCGGGGCGAAGTGCAACGGTTCGGGTGCCTCGTCAAGGTCGGTGCCGCAACTCAGGCAGGCGTCCAGTTGGGGGGCGTAGCCGGCAAGTACGGAAAGCTTAAAGCCAAGGGCGGCCTCGACGGACTCGAAACCGGAGTCGCAGGCTTCCAGCGTATCGAGGGCGTTGTAGAGCAGGTTGAAGACGCGGCGGTCGGCCTCGTCGCCGCCGGAGAGGGCGCGCACGCTGCCCACCATGCCGGCCGCGGTCTCGAAGCGGGCGAGGTCTTCCCTGACGCCGTGGAAGCTCCGGAGCGTCTCGGCCTGGGTCACGGTGTCGAGCGAGCGGCCGTGATAGGCCACGAAATCTACACAGGACAGTGGTTCCAGGCGAGCTCCGAAGCGGGATTTCGTCCGCCTGACGCCTTTGGCGATCGCGGAGATCAGGCCCGCGTCCCTGGTGTAGAGGTCGAGGATGCGGTCCGCCTCGCCGTAGCGGATGGAGCGGAGCACGATCCCTTTACTCTTGTAGACCGCCATCCTCGGCCTCCTCCATCACGGCGACGCTGGCGCTCATGCCGAGCCGCGAAGCCCCTGCATTGAGGATGTCCAGGGCGTCTTCCAGGCTGCGTATGCCGCCCGAGGCCTTCACCGCAAGCCCCTCGGGGGCCTCTTCCCTGAGCAGCGCTACGTCCTCGGGCGTGGCGCCGTAGGGCCCGAAGCCCGTCGAGGTCTTTACGAAATCGGCGCCGCTTGCGGCCACCATCTGGGTCGCGAGCCGCTTCATCTTGTCCGAGAGGTACGCCGTCTCGATGATGACCTTGACGACGACATCGTTCAACCCGTTGTTCATGGCGACCACGCTGACCTCCTGCGTGAGGCTCGCGAGCTCGTCTGCGACATAGCCGAACTCCTCCGAGAGGAACCTGGAGATGTTCATGACCACGTCAAGCTCCGACGCTCCCCTCGTAACGGCCTCACGCACAGCCGCTATCTTCACCGCCGTGGCGTCGTTGCCGAAAGGGAAGGAAACAACGGTCGCCACCTTCACGTCGGCGCCGCGTAGCTCCCTGGCGGCGAGCGGGACGTAGGAGGGCGGGATGCACACTGCCGCAAAATGGTAGCGGGCCGCCTCCTCGCAGATGCGTAGGATATCTCCCTCCGTGGCGTCCGGCTTCAAGAGGGTGTGATCCACCGTCTTCGCGAACTCGCGTACCCTCATCGCCAACTCTCTACGCTCCTCACTGGACGCCACGACCCAAGAGGATTATAAACCCAACCGCTCCAGAAACTTTCTGTCGCTCCGCCATCCCGGACTAACCTTTACCTTCAGATCGAGATAGATGCGGGTACCCAGGAGGCGCTCCACGTCGCGGCGGGCCTCGGTGCCTATTTGCTTTATGGTCTTTCCGCCTTTACCGAGCACGATCATGCGCTGCGTGGCGCGCTCGACGTGGATGATGGCGTAGACGACCGTCACGTTCTCCTTGCGCTCGACGTCTTCTATCTCGACCGCGACCGCGTGCGGCACCTCTTCCCTTAGCACCCCGAGTGCCTTCTCCCGCACGTATTCGGCGAGGATCAGAGACTCGGGATAGTCCGTTACGGCCCCATCAGGGAAATAGCGGGGACCGGAGGGGAGCAAATCGACCACGGCCTCCATCAGCGGCTCGAGGTTAGTGCCGTTTGTCGCGCTGATCTGGAACACTTCCGTCCAATGGGCTAGCTCCGCTACCGCGCCCACGATCGGCAACGCTCCCTCGCGGGTACGCAGGAGGTCGGTCTTGTTGACGGCTGCGATAGCCGGCGTGCCGGATTCTGCGACGAGGCGGGCGACGTACCTGTCGCCGCCGCCTAGCCCTTCACTGGCCTGCGCGGCATCGAAGAGGAGCAGGATCGCATCGGACTCCGAGAGGCTGTCAAGGACCCCTGCCTGCATCCTGGCGCGAAGGGCGTCGCGTGGCTTCTGGGAACCTGGGGTGTCTACGAAGATCGCCTGGTAACCAGGGCCGTTGCGGACGCCCCGGATTGGACTGCGCGTGGTCTGGGGGCGGGAAGAGGTGATAGAAACCTTTTTCCCCACGAGCTTGTTGACGAGCGTGCTCTTGCCGACGTTGGGCCTTCCGACCACGGCAACGAAGCCGCTCTTCAGGCCGTTCGCGGCGGTGGTCTCCTCGATCACAGGTCTTCCGGCCCGAAGGAGTTGGGTAGGATCTGCTCGAACGGGTAGCGACTGAGGCCCGAGCTATCTTCCACTATGACCTCTTTGCAGCCGAACTCGCGCAGGAATTGGCGGCAGGCCCCGCAGGGGAAGCACGGTGAGGCGTTCGGGCTGTAGACGGCGACCAGCTCGATGTCGCGGTCCTCCGGGTCGGTGAAGGCCATCGTTGTGGCGGCGTTGCGTTCGGCGCAGATAGAGAGGCCGTACGAGGCGTTCTCGATGTTCGAGCCGGAGTACATCTGTCCACCTGCGGTCAGGATCGCCGCGCCGACGTGGAAGTTGCTGTACGGTGCGTAGGCGCGTTCCGAGGCCGCCCGGGCCGCCTCCATCACGGTTTCGCGGTCCATACCATCTCCCTTCACAACAATTGAAAGGCGGCCGTCGTGACGAGAATCCCGATCACGGCCCCAACCACTACCTGGTAGACGCTGTGCAGCCCGCTCTCGACGCGGCTCTGGCACACGAGGAGGGCCATGAGAATCGAGATCGCAGACACCAACCCGGCGTAAGACCCCAACCCACCCTCGACGGCTATGAAGCTTGCTGCGACCCATCCTGCGAACGCGACCGCCGCGTGCCCGGACGGCATACCACCCGCGAACGAGTTCGGGGAGTGCGTTAAGGCCTTGCCGAGCAGGACGACGAGCACGACCACGCCGAGCGAGACGAGCGTGAGGTGGGCCGGCGAGCGCCGGATGCTTTCCAGGGTAGCCAACGAGAGCGGCCCGAGGTCGTCTGCCAGTATGAGATAGCCAACGAGCACGGCGCCCACGCTGGAGACGAGCACGGCCCCGGCCGAGACATCTTTGGCCAGCTTGGCCAGCGGATGGTACTCCTTTGTGGCGAGGTCGACGACGAACTCCAATGCCGTGTTGAACATCTCGGTGACGAAGACCAGCATTATCGTAAGGACGAGGACGGCGAGCTCGAGCTTGCTAACGCCAACCAGAAGGCTCGCCACGAGGACCAGGACCGCGACCACGACGTGAAAGCGCATGTTGCGCTGGGTGCGAACGGCGGAGATCATACCGCGGTAGGCGTGCTCGAAGCTGCGGACCACGCCCTGCTGGCCTTTGCGCGCCTCCTCAACCTTTCTGGTCACGCGCCTCCTCCATCACAGCCCTCTGGACCCCGGCCATGTCGCTCGCCTTGAAGTCCTCGCCATGGTCCATCCCGCCCAGGTGTAGGGCGCCGTGCACCACGAGCTCCTCGACACCCATCTCAGGGCTCGCGCAGGAAGGGCAGATCACAACCTCCCCCACCATCTCCCCGTACGGCCCATCCACCTCGAAGCTGAGCACGTCGGTCGGCCCATCCTTCTTTCTGAACGTGAGGTTGAGGTCGCTGATGGTCTCGGTGTCCACCAGGGCCACGGAGACCTCGCCGATCTTGTCGAGGTCCAGGCCCAGGTGCGAGAAAGCGGCGGCGAAGAGGCGGGAGGCGGTCTCCTGGCTGAGCGAGTCGTAACCCGCCTGGTCGACGACGGCGACGGACATGCACGGACCTCCCTTCGGGCGGCGCCTGTGCCCCCGGTTACTTTGCCGCCTTTTTTCCGCTGGGGGCATCGCCGGCGGGTTCCGGGTACTCGATGCGCGGGCCGAGGAAACCGATGAGCGCCTCGCGGATCGCCTCCCCCGCTTCGTGGATGTCGTTCATCGTTAGGCGGCACTCGTCGAACTGGCCGTCTTCTAGCTTCCTCCTCACTGTGTCGGCGACCACGTCCTCGATGCGCTTCGGCGTCGGCTTCGGCAGTGACTTTACGGTCGCTTCTATCGAGTCGGCGAGCATCATGATGCCGGCTTCTTTGGACTTCGGCAGGCCGCTGGAGTAGCGAAAATCCGACTCGCGCACCGCGCTCGCGTCGGGGGCGTCCTCGAGGGCTTTGCGGTAGAAAAACTCGATGCGGGTCGAGCCGTGGTGCTGGGCGATGATGTCCAGGATCTCCTGCGGCAGCCCCCATGCTTCCCCTATCTCGAGGCCGTCTTTGACGTGGCGCTTTATCACCTTGGCTGAGAGCGTCGGGGAGAGGTCGGTGTGGGGGTTGAGCTGCGCGATCTGGTTCTCGACGAAGTAGGCCGGATGCTCCATCTTACCGATGTCGTGATAGTAGGCCCCGACCTGCGCCAAAAGCGCGTCCGCGCCCACCCTCTCCGCGGCCCTCTCCGCGAGCAGGCCGACCTGCATCGAATGGGAGAAAGTGCCAGGGGCGTTGCGCAAGAGCTTGTCGAGCAAGGGATGGCGGGGGTCCGAGAGCTCCAGCAACTTCATCGGCGTCAGGATGTTGAAAGCGTCCTCCAGAAATGGCAAAAGCACCATCGCAAGCATCAGCGAGAGGAGGCCGTTACCGAGGCCGAGGACGAAGAACCAGAACGCCTCCTCCGGGCCGCTACCGCCGATCAGGCCGACGGCGAACGTCACGACGCCCATCACCAGCGCGATCACGAGCCCGGCCTTCAGGAGCCGCTGGCGCGAGTCCACGCGAACGGTCGTGTAGATTGCGAACCCTGAGCCCAGAAGCAGGGCCGCGGTCAGAAGGAAGTTGTTGCCGCTCAGAATACCCACGTTGACGCTGGTAATCACGACCATAAGGAACATCAGCCGCGGACCCAGGAGCAAGGTTCCGATGATGGAAAGGCCCGCGAGGGGCGTCAGGTAGGGGTTGAAGTCAAGGGCAATGAACAGTCGGGCGAGCGCGGTGAAAAGGATCGTGAGGGAGGCCGCGAGCACGAGTCGTATAGCCGTGTTCGTCTTTAAAATACGTTTCCCGAAGCGCTCCAGGAAGTACCAGCAAATCCACATCTCGGCCGCGACGACTATACCCACCCCGACCAATGCCAACCACGGGTCGGACTGCTGCAGGAGGTCCAACGACTCAAGCCGCGTCCTATCGCTCGGGTCTATGATCCCCTGCGCGATGACACGCTCTATGAGGGGCCGCGGCCCGATCCCGATAAGCGCCGTAAGCGCGAACCACGTCAGAGCCGTGAGCCCAACGTAGAGCCTGACCTTGGGTATACGCTCGATCCAGGCCCTGAAGCGCTCGAACCTGGTCGGCGAGCGGTGGAGCTCGTCGACCCGTTTGCCTTTGATCTTTTTTGGGCTCTTCTTTCCTATCCTCATGTTCGCTCCCGGCCCGAGGGGCCCTCTAGGCTGTGTCGCCCTCTCCGGCCCCCTCGTAGGCGTCCACGATACGCATAACGAGGTCGCTACGGACGATGTCGTCGCGCCTGAGCCCGACGAAAGATACCCCTTCCACGCCGGTGAGCGTGTCCCTGGCGTCCTGCAGACCGCTCACCCGGATCTTCGGAAGGTCCACCTGCGTGATGTCGCCGGTGATGACCATCTTGGAGCCGAAGCCGAGGCGCGTCAGGAACATCTTCATCTGCTGCGGGGTGGTATTTTGGGCCTCATCCAGGATGATGAACGCGTCGTTAAGGGTTCTCCCCCTCATGTAGGCCAGGGGGGCTATCTCGATTATACCGCGCTCCAAGTGGGCCTGGAACTTGGCTGGGTCGACCATCTCGTAGAGCGCGTCGTAGAGCGGCCTGAAGTAAGGATCCACCTTGGCCATCACGTCGCCGGGAAGATACCCGAGCGACTCTCCGGCCTCGACCGCGGGCCTAGTCAGGATGATCCTGGACACCTCGCCCTTGTTTAAAGCCTCGACGGCCAGCGCCACGGCCAGGTACGTCTTACCGGTCCCTGCGGGCCCGATGCCGAAGACGACCTGGTGCTGGCGAATGGCGTCCGTATACGCCTTCTGGTTGCGCGTCTTCGGCGCGACGCGGCGACCTCGATGCGTGAGGATGACGTCGCCTAGCACCTCTCGCCCGCCGCCTCTGTCGGCCATCTTGTATAGGCGCTCCGCGGTCTCCGTGGTCGGGTGGTGCCCCTCCTCGGCTAGCCCGACGAGGCCATCGAAGACGGCTTCGGCCCTCTCCACGGCCGCCTCGGTGCCGCGAAGCACGATCTCGTTTCCCCGCACGACGACCTCGCACTCGACGAGCTCCTCGACCCTCCTGAGAACAGAGTCCCTGTCCCCGAAGACCTCAAGCGTCCGCCCCGGCGGTATCACGAGCTTGACTTCGACTTGGCTATCGGTTCTGGTTTCCGTGTGGCCTCCCTTCCGTCGGCGCTTGCCAGCACGCTCCGACTTCGTCTGAGCTCGTCAGCATTTCAGATTCTCGGCGCGT
>DATDKB010000408.1:0-4438 GCA_036520255.1 Rubrobacter sp.
GCATGTCAGCTTCTTATTGTTGACATGCTGTACTGCTCTGACCAGCTACCCCGTCACGCCTTCTTAGCGGCGTCGAGCCAGGGCTTCACGATGTCCTTATTCTTCTTGTACCAGGCGCGGGCGCCTTTCTCCTCCCCGGCCTTGTTTATCTCCGCCTCTATCTCGTTGATCTGGTCTTCGTTGAGGCTGATGTTTTTGAGGTAGGTGTAGGCCGCGGGGTCGTCGGTCTTGAGGTCCTTGTTGACCGCGCAGGTAATCTTGGACGGGTTGTCGAAGGCGCCCTGCGCGTCCTTCGGGTCGTCGAGGTAGACGATATTGTACTTCAGGTTCATCCAGTGCGGCGACCAGCCCGTGAACACTATCGGTTCCTTGGCGGCGTTCTTTTTCTGGACCTCTGCGAGCATTCCCGCCGTGCTCGAGGTGACCAGCTTCATATCCAGGTTGTACGCGGGTATTACATCATCCTCGACGACCGGCATGAAGGCCGCGCCGGGCTCGATACCGGTGATCTCATCCGTCCCCGCCTTGGGCAGATCCGCGATGCTCGTGATGCCCTCCATGTAGGAGAGCACCGTGATGCCGAACTTGGTCGTCCCCTGATACCACGGCTTCAAAACTTCCACCCGGGGCTTGATCTGGGGCTTGTTCAGGTACTGCTCGTGGTTCGGAAGCCATACGTCCTGGAAGGCTTGCAGATCACCGCTGGATAGGCCCTGAAACATCGGGCCAAGGTCCAGGGGTCCCTTGAGCTGAACATCGTAGCCCATCTCGTCGCCAAGGACGACCTTCGTCAGGTTCGAGACGGCGATGTTCTCGTCCCACCCGATGCTACCCAGGATCAGGCTCTTGCTGGCAGAGCCGCCGCCGCTACTGCCGCAGCCCGCCACCCCAAGAAGGCTCGCGCCGGCGAGCGCGCCGCCGCTCAGCTTGAGCATTTCCCTTCTGGTCAATCTGCCCTTCAAGTCCACGCTTTCCTCCTAAAGTGTGCTTTCGTATCGCTGCTGACTCCTGCGTCTACGCCTTTTTCGGCTTGCCTCCTCCGATACCGCGGGTAACCCTATCCAACACGATTGCGAGGACCACGATCCCGATGCCGCCCTCGAACGCCAGCCCGACGTTGAGCTGCTGCAGTCCCTCCACAACGGGCTTGCCTAGGCCCTCGAACCCTACCAACCCGGCGATGACCACCATCGAGAGCGCGAGCATTATGACCTGGTTAACCCCGGCCCTGATCGAGCTCAATGAGAGCGGCAACTCCACCTTGAAGAGCGTCTGCATGGGGGTGGAACCGAAGGCGTGTGCGGCCTCGACCGTCTCCTTGGGAACCTGCTGTATGCCGAGCATGGTCAGCCTTACGGCGGGCGGTGTGGCGAAGATGACCGTCGCGAGCAGGGCCGGTCCCGCGCCGAGGCCCAGCAAGAACACGAACGGCACCAAGTAAACGAACGCCGGCATCGTCTGCATCAGGTCCAAAATGGGAAGCGAGATCTCCTCAAGACGCGGCGACTTGGCCGCGAGTATCCCGATAGGGATGCCTATCGCCAGGCAGACCGTCGTGGCAACCAGGATGAGCGACAGGGTCGTCATAGTCAGGCTCCACAACCCGAGGCTAACGACGAGCAAGAGCCCAAGGACCGCGAAGAGCGCGATCCGCCACCCCGACAGGAAGAAGGCGATGACGGCCAGGATGACGATCATGACCAGCGTGGGTGGCACCGTCAGGAGAAACGACAGTGCGTTCACGACGCCCTCGATCGCGCTGTTCAGGACATCAAACGCACCACCGAAGTTGCCGATGATCCAGGATATGGCGCTGTTGACCCACTTGGCGATCGGTATCTGCGGGATGCTCTGCAGCAATGCCACCACCGCTACCGCCCTCCCTCTTCGCCGAAGCCGACCTCGCTCGGTTCGCGGGTGCCGACGCCGGAGAAGTCCTCGCCGCCATCCTCCGAGGAGGTCTCCGTGCTCGTGGTCAACCCTGCAATGAGCGAGCCCCTGACGATGCCGCCCGCAAGGCGACCATCCTCGTCCACGACGGCAACGGGTGCGTCGCTGTCGTCCAAGAAGGACGGCAAAACCTCCCTGAGCGGCGTCCTCCGTCCTACCACGGGAACGGCCTCGTCCACGGCGGCCCCGAGCTCCCTATCGTCGCGCTCCGCGAGCCTGGCGACCTCTTCGGCCTCGGCGAGCCCGACCATGCGCCGCTCCCGATCAAGGACGAAGATGTGTGACAGACCCGCCTGCCTCATCCGCCGCAATACGACCGTCGGGCCCTCGCTCGTGTAGGCGACCTCTTTCGTTTCTACCATCACGCTCTCGGCCATCCGCACCTTCGCGTAGTCCACGTCTTCCACAAAGCGCTCCACGTACTCGTTGGCGGGCTCGCGCAGGATCTGCTCCGGCGTCCCGAGCTGTACGATCTCACCGTCCTTCATGATCGCCACCCTGTGCCCGAGCCTCAAAGCCTCGTCCAGGTCGTGGGTGACGAAGACGACGGTCCTGTTCACCTCGCCCTGGATGTCCAGGAAAAGGTTCTGCATGTCGCGACGGATCAGGGGGTCGAGCGCCGAGAACGGCTCGTCCATGAGCAGAATCTCCTGCTCGGTCGCGAGCGCCCGCGCAAGACCTACGCGCTGCTGCATGCCGCCCGATAGCTCCGTGATGAGCTTTTCGCCCTGTCCCTGCAGGCCGACCATCTCAAGCGTCTCCTCGGCGCTCTTGCGGCGCTCGCTCGAAGAGACGCCCTGGATCTCAAGCCCGAAAGAGATGTTGTCTACGACGGTCCTGTTCGGCAGGAGGCCGAAGTGTTGAAAGACCATGCCTATCTTTTTCCGCCTGACCTGCCTGAGCTGCTTGGACCCTATCTCCGAGATGTATTCGCCGTCCAGGTAGATTTTTCCCTCGGTTGGCTCGATAAGGCGGTTGATCGCCCTCAAGAGCGTGGACTTCCCGCTGCCGGAGAGCCCGATGACCACGAAGATCTCACTCGGGTACACCTCGAAATCGGCCTGGTAGACGCCGATGGTCGAGCCTGTCTCCCGCTCTACTTCGGCCTTGCTCTTCCCCGAACGCCGCATCTCGAGGGCTTGATTCGCCCTGCGCCCGAAGACCACGGAACAGTCCTCAACCCGGATGATCGGCTCACCGCCATTTTCCCGCGTAACGTTCTCCTGTGCCTCGCTCACGATTACAGACCTCCTAGCCCCGACACGACCAGCATCTCGTACGCCGCTCGTGTAACCGGGTACGTTCTTATACGTGCCCCGCGTCTTCCGGGATCACTACCCACAAAACATCTCGTCAAGAAGCGCAAACTACCGACAGAATGGGGGACTGCGCCCGAACGAACGCGATCCCTGTGACCAGCGCAGCAGAGGTGCCGCAGGTCCCGCCCGGTCGAAGACCAGATAGGCGAATGAACCGAGGATACTGCGATTGAGGGCAATGTAGCATAAACGGGGCGTCTTGCAAGCCGCTTGTGTCGCGTGACACGGCCCTACATGAAACCTACATGGAATCTTCTTGTCCGTTAACATCTACAGCGGTTTTCAGTGTGGTTGACCCACGCAGCATGATGCGTGCATAACCCTCGTCGGTTGGTGTGTTCAACAGCTCGCATATCAACCGCTCGCATATGCCTGGCGTGCATGGGTCAATGCCACCGCAACCCGCTGTAATTACTTCCAGGCATAGGGATGCTTGCGAACGGCATGCGCCCGCGCTGCCGTCTATTCGAACAGTACGACGGGCTCCCCGTAGAGGCGGACCCGGCCTTCATCCCAGCGCCTGCGCACGAATTCTTTGAGTCTGTCGTTCTGCGCGTCTACGTCTCCGCCCATCATGTTTTCTAGCGGATAGCGTAAGCCGAGGACGCGTTCCTGTACCCGGAAGCAGGTTATGCCAGCGGGCAGCACGGTTCCCGTGTCCACGATGGCGGCCAGTTCGCGCGGCGTGAAACCCCGGTAGCGGACCAGGACTTGGCCTTTAGAGAGGGGGACGGCACCGTCAGGTTCCACGCGGTGCACGACGACGCCCTTCGGGTAAAGGGCTTGCAGGCTCCACAGCGCCTGTACCCGTCCCTGCAACCCCTCCTCGGTTGAGGAGAGGGAGATAGTCCCGTCGTCGGCCGTCTCGACCTCGGCCAACTGGCGCTCGCCGGGTCCCTCCGACGCTTCTATCCCCCGGAGGTTGCCAAGCTCGGCCTTCTCTATCCCGCCGAGCAGATGGCCCCACCCTTCGGCCTTCTCCGGCGGCTCGACCGTCTGGACGAGGGCCAAAGGGGAGCCGAGCTCTTCGAGGGCGCGCACCCTGTGGGCACCGTCGAGGACGAGGTAGCGGTCCTCGTGCGGGGATACTATTACGGGGTTTCGTTGCTCACCTTCCGCCTCCATGCGGTTCCGAAGGCGGGCCAGGCGGTCTTCGTCGTGTGCCTCGT
>DATDKB010000409.1:0-7605 GCA_036520255.1 Rubrobacter sp.
TCCGTTAGCGTCCTCGTCCACCACGCCGCCGTGGTAGCAGACGATCGTCTGCACGTCCAGTTCCGCCAGCCTCCTTACCGACCGCGCGGTCTCGGGTACGTCCAGGGTGGCCGAAGGGTTCGGGCCGTTCAGGCTGCCCCCCTCCGCCGTCAGCGCGTCCCCCGCTATTAGAACCTTCGATCGCTCCAGGTAGAGACTTAGGTGCCCCGGCGTGTGTCCCGGCGTGAAGATGACCCGAAGCCCACCCGCCAGCTCGAGTCGGCTTCCGTCCTCCAGGTGCTCGTCTATCCCGACAGGTTCGAGGTGCTCCAGTGCCTCGCGCATCTGCGGCCTCCGTTGGAGCATCTCGGGCGTGACCTTGAGCGGCCTTAGTTCTCGTTCTATGTAAGGAGCATCGGCGGCATGCCCGAGCACCCTTGCGCCGCTCTGGCGCACGAGGGCGGCTCCCGAACCGACGTGGTTGAGGTCCTGGTGGGTGAAGATTATGCGCCTCAGATCCCACACCCCAATGCCGGCCTCGCCCAGGGCAGAGCCGATCGCCTCCGTCTGATCCGGCAACCCCGCGTCGACCCGCGTGCTGCCGTTCTCGTTATCGAGGATCAAGGTCAGGTTCAGGAAGCCCTCGGCTGCCCGCGAACCCCTCGGTATGGGCAGGACATAAACACCGTCGGCGACCCCTATCATGAATTGTTGCAAAGTATGGTAATTCGCAAATCGGAAGAACGGCTTGTTTACGGGATTCGCGAAATGAGAAGCGGACCTTCGAGGACTAAGGTAGATTTGCAGGAGGGACGTCGGTCTCTCCTTGCAGAGGGAGGCATATAGCCTTTTGGACCGTCGCGCCTGGTGGAGGAAGGCGCCTTGCCCCTTCCTTCGAGGTCTAAGCGCAAGGATGGCTTTCAAGCATCTCGAGGACCAGTAGGGCGGGAAGGCCTGGGACGGGCGCGGCGTCGGTTTCAACAGAGTCTTGAGCAGCTTTGCACAACCTTGGGGTTCTGGGGGCGAACGCCTGCCCGGGCAGCAACCAAGGAGACCATAGAGCAGACGGCATAGCAAGACCACGAAGGTGTAGGAGAGGAGTATCCATGAAAAGACCCACGATTACATTCACTACAACAAGGACTCCTTGCTGACAGAGGAAAGTGCCGCACTCGAATCTATCATGGGGCGGAGAGCCACGGGGGCACTAGTGGCCGTGCCGCTGAAGCTTTTCGCGGCTCTGGCACGTCGACGCTGCGCCGGGCATCGGGCGTAAGGACATAGAACAGCGGTAGGCGCCTGAAAGAGTCGCTTGCGTAGCGTGGGTTCGCTTGCGCTCCTACATCCTTGCCCCCGGTGCCTACTCGAGCAGAACGGGGGCGAGAGAGCGCCACCGCTCTGCGAGGCCGTCCTCGGGACCATCCGTCAAAACCTGGACGCACACCTGGTCCGCACCTGCCGAGAGATGCTGGCGTACCCTCTCACGGATGCCGTCCTCTGATCCCCAGGCGACGAGCCCCTCGACGAGCCGCTTGCTGCCCTCCCCCGTGAGGTCTTCCTCTCGGAAGCCCTGGCGGAGCCAGCTGTTGCGGTAGTTCGGCATCCGCATGTATCGGCTCAGGTGCGAGCGTGCCAGCCTCAAGGCCTCCCCGCGGTCGTCGGTAGGGGCCACGGCCTGCTCTACGGCGAGCAGGGGACCTTCGCCGAGTATCTCGCGCGCCTCCGCCGTGTGCTTCGGGGTCACCAGATAAGGGTGCGCGCCGTCGGCGCGCACCCTGGAGAGTTCCAGCATCTTGGGCCCGAGGGCCGCGAGCAGGCACGGTGGATCGTGCTCCGGCTGCGCGGCCGTGAACTGTGCTTCGCGCATGTCTCTTAGGTAGGCGCGCATAGTCGACAGCGGTGAGCGGTAGTCGTGGCCGCGCATCTCGACCATGGGCCTGTGGCTGACGCCGAGCCCCAGCACGAACCGGCCCGGGTGCGCCCCCGCGATTGTTTTGGCCGCGGCGTTCGTGGCCCACGCGTCACGTACGAAGATGTTGGCTATGCCGGTCGCCACCACGAGGCGGCTCGTCGCGGAGAGGAGCATCGAGGCGTTGGTGAAGGCCTCCCTGCCTAGGGCTTCGCCGAACCACAGTGCCGCGTAGCCCAGCTCCTCGATCTCAGAGGCCGCCTCCCTCGCCCGGGGGGCAGGCAGTGCGTTCAGGGCAGAACTCCACAGCCCGACCTCCCCTCCGAGGACTGAGCGGTCAGGATAGACTTTGTGGGGATCGGGCGAATCACCGGTGGTGCCTTGGTGCGGGTTCTCGTCTGTCATGTTCTCTCCTTTTTGCCGCATACCGGTCGAGGGCGACCTACTTGCCGGGCATCGCCGTCTCGAAGGCCGCGGCGAGCCTTTCGTAAGATCCGAGCCGCTCGGCGTGGTCGTAGACGTTGGTGGTGACCATGACCTCGTCTGCCATTGTACGCTCGGCTAGCTCCTCGATGCGCGTACGTACGGTGGAGGGATCTCCTATTACCTGCATCGTGCGGTATGCGTCGGCCAGCCGACGTTCGGCTGGCGTGTAGGGGTGGGCCATCGCCTCTTCGGGGCTCGGCAGTGGCCCGGGTTTCCCGCTGCGCATGCGGACCCAGGCCAGCTCCATGGAGGAGGCCAACCTCTGCGCATGCTCTTCTGTCTCCCCGCAGATGACGGCGACCGCGAGTATGGCAGAAGGACGCACGAAGTCCTTCGAGGGCTCGAAGTTCTCGCGGTAGGCGCGCATGGCGGGGGCAGGGTCCGCAGGGCTGAAATGCGAGGCGAAGGCGTAGCCGAGGCCCATCTTACCGGCCGCCGTGGCCGAGTAGCCGCTGGAACCCAGGAGCCAAATCGGCGGCAGCTCGATGCCGCTGGGCATGGCGACCACGGACCGAAACGGGTGATCCTTCGGGAACCCGTCGCCCGAGAAGGCAAGGAGCTCGCCAAACCGCTCTGGAAAATCATCCGCCCCGAGTCCATCCTCCGAGCGGCGCAGGGCTGTGGCCGTCACGGGGTCGGTGCCCGGTGCACGTCCGATACCGAGGTCGATACGCCCCGGATGCAGGGCCTCCAAGACGCGGAAGGTCTCGGCAACCTTAAGCGGAGCATGGTTGGGGAGCATGATCCCGCCGGCGCCGACCCGAACCCTTTCGGTTACGTTCGCGACGTGTCCGATCATGACCTCCGGGGCGGAGCTTGCGATGGTAGCCAGGTTATGATGCTCGGCCAACCAGTATCGTTCGTAGCCGAGCCGGTCGGCGAGCCGGGCCAACTCCAGCGTGTTGCGAAGCGCTTGTGCCCCGTTCGAGCCCGAACTGACCGGTGAGACGTCCAAGACAGAGAGACCTAATTCCATGCCGTATAGCTCCTTCCTGGGGGCGTCAGAG
The DNA here is from genome assembly GCA_036520255.1 of Rubrobacter sp. Lineage (GTDB taxonomy): Bacteria > Actinomycetota > Rubrobacteria > Rubrobacterales > Rubrobacteraceae > Rubrobacter_D. Next base: position 3,382 of record DATDKB010000409.1, read on the forward strand.
CTATGCCTCTTCGGACACTCCGACTGCGCTGGCTCTACACTTCACTAACTTATCCGAAATGCTAGGCGAATTTTCTTTGACGTAGCAAGTTCTGCAAGTATACTTGCGCTATCAATAAAAGTTGGGGGTGATTCGGTACGTTGGAGGAACGAAGTTCGGAAGAGACGGCGCGGCGTTCGACGGAGGTGCAGGACATAAGCGACTCGTTGCTACCCTCATTGGGCCTGGCCTTCTGGAGGATGAAGCACGCCTTCGAGCGCGAGGTAGGCCTCAGCACGGCGACGTGGTTTCTTCTGAGCATGCTCATCGAGGAGGATGGAATAAGCCAGGGGGAAGTTAGCCACAGGTTCGAGGTCGATCCTTCACGCACCACGCGCCTTGCCCAGAGGTTGCAGGATGAGGGACTGTTGCGCAGGGAGCGGGATCCGGAGGACAACCGGGTGGTGAGGCTGTACGTCACCGAGGAGGGACGGCTTCTGGTCGAGAGTTCTCAGGAGCGTCGTGAGAGGTTCGAAAGTCGTTTCCGACGGGAGTTCAGTCCGGAGGAACTAGCGGAATTCCGGCGGGCGCTCGGCGTCGTGGCCCGGCTGATGGAGGACTGAGGTAGGAAGATGGCAAAGAATAGAACTGGACACAAGAACGTGATCTTCGTCGGGCTTATGCTCGGCATGTTGGTCGCCGCGGTCAGCCAGACCATCGTCTCGCCGGCCATGCCGGTCATAGTCTCGGAACTGGGCGGCATCGAACACTACTCCTGGATCGCGACGAGCGCCCTATTGATGTCGGCTGTCACGGTGCCCGTGATTGGCAAGCTCTCCGACATCTACGGCAGGCGCGGCTTCTACATCGCGGGGCTTGTGGTCTTCATGCTCGGCTCCATACTCGCCGGGGCGGCGCAGGGCTTCTGGTGGCTGGTCGCCGCCCGTGCCGTTCAGGGCTTCGGTATGGGCACCATCATGCCGCTCTCTCAGACCATAATCGGCGACATCATAAGCGCCCGCGAGCGCGGCAAGTACATAGGCTACATCGGCGCGGTCTTCGGGGTCGCCTCCATCGCGGGGCCACTGGTCGGGGGTTGGATCACCGACAACTTCTCCTGGCGCTGGCTCTTCTACGTGAACCTGCCTTTCGGCGTAGCGGCGCTAGTCTTCATCGTCGCCTACCTCCACGTTCCTCATACACCAAGGAGGCACAGGCTGGACTACGTCGGCTTCGCCGCCCTGCCGCTCGCGCTGGTCGCGGTGCTTCTCGCGACCACCTGGGGGGGCACCACCTACCCGTGGGACTCCTGGCGGATCATCTCTCTATACGTTGTCGGCGCGCTCGTCCTGATAGGGTTCCTTATCAACGAGTACTATGCCGAGGAGCCGGTGCTGCCCTTGAGGCTCTGGAAGAACTCGGTCTTTAGTCTCTCGAATATCTCCAACATGGCCATCGCCATGACCATGTTCGGAGCGATCTTCTTCATCCCCGTCTACGCCCAGGGCGTGATAGGGGTGAACGTGACCAACTCGGGCGCCGTCCTCATCCCCCTGACGGCGTCGATGATCGTGGTCAGCATCGTTGTAGGCCGCCTGATCACCCGCACGGGGCGCTACAAGGGCTTCATGCTGGTGGGGCTGCTCGTCATGATGGCAGGCTACTTCCTCCTTACACGGCTAGGGTACGGCTCGACGCAGACCGACCTCACACTCGACATGATCGTCGTCGGCCTCGGGCTCGGGGCCGTGCTGCAGACTTACACGCTTGTCGTACAGAACGCCACCTCACGCGAGGACCTCGGGGTTGCGACCTCCATCACGCAGTTATCTCGCTCCTTAGGGGCGACCGTGGGTACGGCCGTCTTCGGGACCATCATGACCAACGGCATGAGGACCGAAATCCCAAAGCACCTGCCGCCGCAGGCGTTGAACGGTCCACAGGCGCAGAAGCTCGCGGGCGGCGGCGGTGTCGGCGCGGTGCTCGACCCGAAAACCCTGGGTCAGCTCCCCGAAGCGGTCGCGACGGGCATCAGGGAGGGCTTGGCGGCGGCGATGCACCCGCTGTTTGTTGCGGGGCTTCCGATCATAGCCCTGGCCTTCGTGGCTACCCTTTTCATAAAGGAGCTGCCACTCCGGACCAAGGCGTTCGTCGACGAGGAGGACGTCGGCGGTCCCGAGGACGCCACGGCCAACGGAGCTGGTGCCACGATGGGTGACCTGAGCCGTAGCGAGCGGCTAGCAATGCAAGCTCTCGCCCTAGAGTACATGGCCCGGCGTATCGAGAACGCCAACGGCGAGTCTCCGAACCTGGTCTCGGCCGCCTCCGCGCTCGCCCCGATGCGCATCAATGGCTCAGGCACGAACAACGAGCGTGCCAGGGCCGCCGCCCGGGAGGTCATCCGCCCGCTCGCGCTCCAAACCCTACTCGTCGCGACAGGCCAGGCTCCAGGTAAACATGCCGAGTTCCCCATTCCGGCCAAGCCCACTTCCAGAAACGCAAACTACCAGGCATAAGGAGGAAAGAATGTGGCAAAACATTTTGTCGGCATAATCGGAGCGCTGCTCGGCGCCTTCGTCGGAGCGTGGCTGCTGGTGGCTCCTTCGGCGCTGGCCTACCAGCCGGAGGGAGCCGATTGGGCGGACCCTACCTTCGTCGACTTCTGGACCGGTCTGCCGCTTACGGTGATCTCGGGTGTCGGACTGATCCTGTACTCACTCGGGCTTGCCGAAGAGCTGCGTAACAGGGGCATCCTCCGGTGTCGAACCCATGAGGATGTACCGTCCCGCGACACGGAAGCCCAAACGGTGCCGTCGCAGCGGCAGAGCGATGTGGAGCAATCGCTCGTGCCGCTGATGGCCGCCATACTCCAGGACATGCAAGAGCAGCGCCAGCGCCGAGAGGCTCCGGATGGCGAGGGCGCACCCGGCGGCACCGCCCATAACGAGTACTCCGTGCACGGGGACCGGGAGGCGCAAAGCGAGAGGAGGACTCGACAGTGATCCCCAACCAGACCAAAGCGGCGCTCGCCATTACCGTTATCGCTTTCGCGGCCGGCATCTGGCTGTTTCTGGCGCCTTTCATCGTCGACTACCAGAACGACTGGAAGACCCTCATAGACGCCACCAAGAGCGACATGTGGACCGGCGGAGCCCTCGTCGGCATCGCGACCCTCACCCTCCTCCTGTTCCTCGCCTTCGCCCTGCGGGACGCAGATCATGAGTCCCGGCGTAGGTTGATTGATGAGAATGTGGGAAAGTGATACCAGGGCCCCGCCTACACCGGTCGAGAACCGTTAGCCAGAAACCTGCTCTCCAGTTATCTACGCCAGAGGCGAGAACTCAATCCTGAGGACGACAGAGGTAGCTAAGGCGTGAGCATTTTGCACCAACTGGCGAACATTCGCCACCAAGAGGATCAGCTAATAAGAAGGAGAGTGTCATGACCGAGCTACCCCACGTCGACTCATTCGATCCCGAAGACAAAGACGGAATAACATCGCCCTCGAAGAGCGAGAACAGCGCCACTACGGGGGCGGCCCACGAGCAGGCACCTCCGACGGAACCGATGGAGTTGGACATAAGCGATCCGCACTTCATGGACGACGCCTATGACACCTACGCTGACCTGCGGGCAAAAGGACCTGTTTCTCGCGTTCGCTTCGTCGGCGGCGCGGAGGAGGCGGCGAGCGAAGATAGAGAGGAACAGCGCGGGTTCTTCGGTAGCCAGGAGACCTTCTTCGTCACCCACTACGACGAGGTGGTCGCTACCCTCCTCGACCACCGCTTCTCGGTCGATCCCCGCTCGGGGATGTCGCCGGAGCAGGTGGAGCAGCAGGAAGCACAGACGCCGGAGGAGTTCCGCCTGATCGCCAGGAGCATCATCTCTATAGACCCGCCTGACCACGCTCGCCTGCGCAAGCTCGTCCAGCCGAGCTTCACGGGACGGGGCATGCAAGCGCTGCGGGGGAGCATCCAGCAGGTCGTGGACGACCTCCTCGACGAGGCCGAGCGTGAGGCCGCCGAGCGCGGGGAGGCGGTGCCCGACCGGCGGATGGATCTGATCGAGGCGTTCGCCTACCCGTTCCCGGTCACGGTCATCAGCGATATGCTCGGCATCCCGCGGGAGGACCGTGAGACGATCCGAGGATGGACGGAAAACCTCCTCCGCGTCGACCGGGGCCGGGTGGACGAGGAGGTTCGGGCGGGGCTCCGGGAGTTCATCGACTACCTCCGGGACCTGTTC
>DATDKB010000410.1:0-2761 GCA_036520255.1 Rubrobacter sp.
GTAGGACAGTCACCCCTTCCCGGTGCGGCGCACCTGCACCACCTCGGCCCTCGCCCCGGGCAGGGGCACCTCGGCCGTGTTCCACGCGAGGCTCCAGGCCTCCATTCCGCCTTCCAGTGAGAACGCCTCGTATCCCTCGCGACGCAGCTGCTCCGCGGCTAGCGCGCTCGAACGGCCGCGCCCGCAGACGGTGACAACGGGCACGCCCTCGGGCAGCTCGAGTCCCTGCATGACCCGCTCGTCGCCCGCGTTCAGGGCATCGTAGGCGTCGAAGTGCACGCTGCCGGGTATCGACCACTCCGAGCGGTCCTCCCCCTTGCGAACGTCCACGACCGTGACCCGCTCTCCGCGCTCCAGCATGTCCCTCAAGGTCGAAGCGCCTATGTTGCCTTCTGCCACGTCTGACTCCTGTTCTAGCCCTCCACGGGCATTCCGGCCGCCCGCCAGTCGGGCAGCCCTTCCCGCAGCCTGTAGGCCCTGTAGCCGCGCGACCTGAGGAGGGCGACCGCCTCGTCCGAGAACACGCAGTAGGGACCCCGACAGTAGGCGACGACCTCTCGGTCCCTCGGGAGCGTCTGCAGCACGGCCTCCAGGGCGTCCACGGGTACGGAGAGAGCGCCGGGTATGTGCCCGGCCCTGTACTCCTCCTCCGGGCGGACGTCGAGGACGACCACGCCCTCGTCGCTCAGGCGCTCCATCAACTCGGTTGCGTCTACAGCCTCCAGGGCATCCCGATCCTCCAGGTAAGACTCGACCACCCGGTCGACCTCGACCAAACGCGACTCGGCGAGGGCTCTGACGGCCTGCCACGTCCGGAACACGTCTTCGTCTGCGAGCCGGTAGTGCACGTAGAGTCCCTCTCGGCGCGACTCGACCATCCGCGCCGCCTTGAGCGCCTGGAGGTGCTGCGAGGCGCTCGCTACGGACATGGACGTCTCTTTGGCGATCTCCTCGACCGTACGTTCCCCTTGGGCCAGGAGGTCCACTATTTCCAAACGCTTGGGGCTCGCCAGAGCCTTGCCCACCCTGGCGAACTGTTCGAAGAGGCGATCCTTAAACTCCCTGTGGTCAGCTGTATCCATCTATTCAACAGGTTAGTTGAATAGAGTCGTAGTGTCAAGACGGACCTGTTCACCCCGGCTTATTCACCGAAGTGCGTGGAAGGATTATTCTCCGAAGTTGGCGTTGACGGCGTTCTCTAAGAAGTTCGGCTAAACGGGGTTCTCGGAAGTTGAGTTGGTCGGAGGGTGTTCGCGGAGGGTGCTCGGGGGCTTGTCCACATCTGGGCCGTAGGACGATCCGTGTATAGTGGGTAGGCGTCGGAACGCAACGGGCAAGGGTCGTATCCATGGACTATCCGTCACTGTCCGAAGTGAGGCGCTTGGTGGAGGAGGCGAACGTGTCGCGCTGGTGGGGCGGTGCCTCGGGTGGCGATGACGCATCGAACGCCCGCAGCGCCGAGCGGCGGCTCGACGATCTCCTTGGGACCGGCCACGCCTTAGCGACCTACGGAACGCTCGTTCCGGGCGGACCCAACCACCACGTCGTAGCGCCCCTGGAGGTCGAGTGGATGGAAGGCCTGATCGAGGGGGATCTGATCCCCTCGGGATGGGGAGTGGAACAGGGGTATCCCGGGTTCCGGCCTCGGGCCGGGGGAGCAGCCGTGGCGGTGTGGGTGTTGAGAGCCTCCCGACTGGCGGACGCTTGGCCCGAGCTGGACCGCTTCGAGGGCGAAGGGTACCGGCGCATCTTGGTGCCGGTGTTCGCCAAGGAGATGGACCCCGCGCAGGAGGCGGGCGAGCGGCGGCTTTACACGGTCGCCAACCTCTATGCCCCGACCGAGGCCGGCCCCGATGCTGACGCGTCCTAATGCTTCACCGCAGCCCGGACCCGACCCTATTCACCGAAGTGCGTGGAAAAAAAGTGAAATTCTCGGAAGTTCGCCGTAGCAAGCTCAGCCGGTCCGGTGGGGGCTTAGGGACTTGGACCGGGGCAAAGCGTACTCCGAGCCGGTCCGAACGCCCTGGCAAGCTACACCCGTTACCGGGATTCGTAGCAAGCGCGCACAAGTCGCAACAGCCGGATTTCCCAAGAATTTCTTACGTACGCAGAAACCTCGCCGTAATGTGTGGGACGCATAGCGGGACTCAGGCTGGCCGCGAAGTTCAAGGGGCGGCAGCCGGCCCGTCCGCCGCTCGGAGGGTAGACTGGGCGCGTGGAAAGGCCGGGACCACCGGACGCGGCGGGGCTCCGGCTCGACTGGCCCGAGATCCCCGAAGGGGTGCGGGCCCGGCAAACGGTCAGGGCTGCTGGCCGTAGAGCACCACTTCGCGCGTTTCGTCGGTCCGTTCTTGTCGTGCAGGGTGAAGGGTCGTGCCGGATGAGGTCCAGGATCTCCGCGGCGCCGTCGCTCAGCGACCGACGCGGTAGCGGATGTGCGTGGCGAGCGGAGAGTGGAGCACCTCGACCGGCTCGAACCCGAGGGACTCGACTCCGTCGAACAGCCGCTCGCCGGACCCGAGCAGGACGGGGGCCACGTCGAGCGTGAGTTCGTCGATCACTCCGGCGGCGAGCGCCTGACGGACGGTCGAGGCGCCGCCCGCGATGTCGATGCCATCCTCGCCGGCCGTCTCACGCGCCTGCGCGTATGCGGCCTCGAAGCCCTGGGTGACGAAGTGGAAGCTCGTGCCGCCCTCCATCTCGATCGGCTCGCGGGCGTGGTGGGTGAGCACGAAGACCGGCGCGTGGTAGGGCGGCTCGG
>DATDKB010000411.1:0-11876 GCA_036520255.1 Rubrobacter sp.
CGTCTTTGGAAGGGCGTTCAGGCGGCAGATCCACCCGGTAGAGATCGCCAAGGGCCTCACCAAGCAGATGGACGAGGGCAGGATGGTTTCGATCTCCCGCACCTACGCCCCGAACGACTTTACGGTCCACCTCTCCAGGGAGGATCGTGAGTCCATCCAGGCCTACCAGGCGTCCTTGAGGGACGAGCTGATCCAGTACGCCTCCACCCACGCCGAGAACAAGAACTACCACCTGATGACCCCGCCGAGGATACGCTTCGAGACGGAGGAGACGCTCCGCTTCGGGGAGTTCGGCGTCACGGCCAAGCTTACCGGCGGCGAAGGCCCGCGCGAGAAGGGCGCCCCGCAGGACACCTCGGGCCAGACCCGCATCTTCCGCACCGATGAGTCGACCGGCGGCGAGGTGGAGCAGGGCACCGCCGCCATCTCCGCCGACGAGGCCAAGCGCCACGCCCTCGCGCGCGAGATCGTCGAGATCGTCGAGATCATTCTGGGGGACGAGAAGCACACGCTCGACGGGCGAGGACCGTGGGGCGTCGGCCGCTCGCAGGAGAACGACATCGTGATAAACGACCCGAACGTGTCGAGGAGGCACGCGCGGATCTCGCGCGCAGACAACGGCTTCCTCGTCGAGGACTTGGGCTCGACCAACGGGACGTTGCTCGACGGGGCGCCCATCGACCGCGAGATGATCGAAGGCGGCGACGAGCTGACCTTCGGCCAGACCACCGCCCGCTTTATCCGCCGCATAGACTCTCCGGGCGAGGGGTCTGGCGGGAGAAGCTAGACAATGCTCGAGCTACAGGTGCCGCTGCTCGCGGCGAAGGCCCTGATCCTGCTCCTGCTCTTCGCCTTTATCTACGCCGTGATGAGCCGAAGTATCGGGGACCTGCGCAAGATCCCCGACGACCAAACCTACGTGCCCGGCCAGGGCAGGGATCGCAACGGACGGGGCCCTTATAAACTCCGCGCCTCCGGCATCCCCGAGTTGGTGGTCGAGGACTCCGAGATCCTCGCCCCCGAGACCCGATTCGAGATCGGCGACGGCGAGACCAGCGTCGGCCGCTCGTCGGGCAGCAGCATAGTTCTCAAGAGCGACGACTACGCCTCGGGACGCCACGCGCAACTGACCAGGCACGGGGGACTACTCTACGTGGAAGACCTCGGCTCGACCAACGGGACCTTCGTGAACGATCGCAAAACCGTTGGAGCCACGCCCCTGAGGCACGGGGACACCGTCAGGGTCGGCTCGACCACGTTCAGGTACGAGGAGTAGCGGCTTGCCCTTCCTCGAGCTGCGGCCGTTCGGCGTCACGGATGCCGGGAAGGTCCGCCAGAACAACGAGGACGCCCTGCTCGTCGGCGAGGGTGAGGATGAGACGCTCTTCGTGGTCGCAGACGGCATCGGGGGCTTCGAGGCGGGTGAGGTCGCGAGCTCCCTCGCGGTGGCCGTGCTCAAAGAGCTCCGGCCTGACGGGTCGTTCAAGGCCGCCATAGCGGAGGCGAACCGCAGGATTTTGGCCGCCGGCCACGGCGACGAGAAGCTCTCCGGGATGGGCACCACGGTGGTCGCCATAAGGTTCGGCGGCACGCAGCGGGAGCCCACAGCCGAGGTGGCCCACGTCGGTGACTCGCGGGCCTACCTCGTGCGCGGCGGCGAGATGAACCCCATAACCGAGGACCACTCGCTAGTAGCCGAGCTGGTGCGAAGCGGAGACCTGACCAGGGACCAGGCCGCCGAGCACCCGCAGAAAAACCTCATCACCCGCGCCCTCGGCGCTGACGAGAACGTCGACGTCGACACCACGGTGCTGCCCATAGAGGCGGGCGACCGCGTCCTGCTCTGTTCGGACGGGCTCTCAGACATGGTCCCCGAGGCGAGGATCTCGGAGATTTCGCTCGAGTCTTCGGAAGATCCCGAGCGGGCGGCGCGCAGCCTCCTCGCCGCGGCCCTCGACGCCGGCGGCAACGACAACATCACGGTAATAGTGGTCGACGTGAAGGAGCAGGCCCCGCCCCCCCGCCGCGTACGCCGCAGGCGCGAGGGACACCCGGGCACGAGCGAGATGCAGGCCGTGGAACCTTCGGTGCGGCCGCAGGACGGCCGCACGTCGCCAAGGGCGTCCCCCAGCAGCACCCAGGGCAGTGCGCGGCGGCATCCCAAGACCGTGCGCAGCAAGCGTCGGAACAGCTTCAGGCGGGCGCTCAGCAAGCTCGTCAGGGGGCTTGCGATCGTGCTGTTCCTGGCGATCGCCCTGATACCGGCCTACCTCTGGGGGTCGAGCCGGTACTTTTTCGCGTTCGACGGGGGAGACGTGGTCGCGTACCAGGGGCTGCCTTACGCGCCCCTCGGGATCGAGCTGAACCGGGAGTGGCGCAGGCCCGGGATCAAGGAGTCGGAGATCAAAGACCCTTACAAAGAGCCCATAGAGAACCACAAGTTCTACACCGAAAGCCAGGCCGAGAAGGTCCTCGGGGACCTGGGCAGCTAGGGTGATTCTCTCGTGACGCAGCGCGCCTTCACGCCCATGGTCCTCGCCCTGCTCGTGACCACGCTCGGGTTCGCGACCCTCATCTTCGTGCAGGAGGCGGCGAGCCCGCCCCTCGTCTACGGCGCGTACTACGCGGGGACCCTCTTCGCGCTCTACGTCGGGGTGAGGCTCCTTCTGCCCCACTCGGACGTGCTTCTGCTGCCGATAGTCACGCTCTTAACGGGTATAGGGCTAGTTATGGTCTTCCGCCTGACCTACGACGTTGAGGGGGCCGAGACGCTCGCGCTAACGCAGGCGGTCTGGATCCTTATAGGGAGCGGCACGATGTTCCTGCTCGTGCTGTTCTTCCGCAACTACGACCGCCTCTTTGACTACAAGTACCTGCTGGCGATCGCCGCGGTCTTCCTTATAGCCTCGACGTTCACGCCTCTAGGCTACACGGTCAACGGGGCGCGGCTCTGGGTCGACCTCGGGCCGGTCGGTTTCCAGCCCTCGGAATTCGCCCGCATCGCCCTCGTCGTGTTCTTCGCCGGGTACCTGGCCGAAAAACGCGACGTGATGGCGGCGACGAGCCGCGGTTTCCTCGGCATAGAGCTGCCGGCGATCAAATACTTCGGGCCCGTGGCCCTCGTATGGGCAGCCTCCTTGGGCCTTCTCGTCTTCGAGAAGGACCTCGGCTCGAGCCTGCTCTTCTTCGCCGTGCCTTTGCTGATGCTCTACGTCGCGACCGGCCGCATCGCCTACATCCTGCTAGGCGGTGTCCTGTTCTGCTTCGGCTCCTTTGCGACGTTCCTCCTCTTCGATCACGTACAGGTCAGGGTGCAGAGTTGGCTCGACCCGTGGCAGGACCCTGACGGGACTGGGTTCCAGATCCTGCAGAGCATCTTCAACATCGCCGATGGCGGCCTGCTCGGCACGGGGCTAGGGGCCGGCTTCGCCCAGACCATACCCGAGGTCGAGACGGACTTCGTGTTCTCCGCGATAGCCAGCGAGCTGGGTTTGCTCGGCGCAACGGCCATCCTTCTCGCCTTCCTTGCCTTTACCTACAGGGGGATCAAGATCGCGCTTCTCGCCGAGGACGACGCCTCCAAACTCCTCTCCTTCGGCCTCACGGCCATGTTCGCCCTGCAGACCCTAATCATCGTCGGGGGGGTCACCAAGGCGATACCCCTGACCGGGATCACCTTGCCCTTCGTCTCCTACGGCGGCTCTTCGGTGGTCGGCAACTTTATCCTTACGGGCCTACTGCTGCTCGTCTCCGAGAGGGCTGGCCGTAGGGAGGCCGAGGGGCTCGCGTACAAAAAAGTCCCGTGGGGGTCCCCTTGAACGCCCACCTCAGGCGCTCCTTCTACCTCTTCGCCGCCGGATTCTTCGGGCTCGTTGCCATGCTCGCCTACTGGCAGGTTTACTCCAGGGAGGCGCTCGCCAATAACCCGGAGAACGGGTTCCAGACCCAGAGGAGCATCTCCTCGCCGCGTGGTTTGATCCTGGCCGGCGATGGCGAGACCGTGCTCGCGAAAAGCGTGAAGCGCGAGACCCCGCAGGGCCCCGTCTACGACCGCGTCTATCCCCTAGGCGCGCCGTTCTCCAACGTGGTCGGCTACTGGAGCACCCGCTACGGGGCGACCGGCATCGAGATCGCCAACAATACTGACCTCTCAAGCATCGCCGGGGAGCCGCAAACTCTGGACGACCTTATAAACCGGGCCACCGGGGGGCCCCAGCCGGGCAACAACGTCGTCCTGACGTTGGATCCGGAGCTTCAGGAGCTCGCCTACCAGGAACTGCAGGGGAGCCTCACGGGCAGGGGCTCCGTGGTCGCCATCAACCCCAAGACCGGGGAGATCCTTGCGATGGCCTCTTCCCCCTCCTTCGACCCCAACAATATAGACGACAACTACCCAGAGCTCGCCAGCGCCCCCGATGCACCCCTTATAAATCGGGCGACCCAGAGCCTGTATCCGCCAGGATCGGTCTTCAAGATGATAACCGCCGCCGCCGCGCTCGAGGCGGGGGTGAGCCCGGAGGACACGTTCTTCGACAGCGGTGCCTACGAGCTGCCCGGTTACACCGTCCGGAACTTCGAGGACAAAGAGTACGGGGAGGTAACCTTCACTCGGGCGCTCGCCTATTCGATCAACGTAGTCTTCGCGAAGATCGCCGTCGACATCGTGGGGGCCAAAGCCCTGACGCAGATGGCCCTGAACTTCGGCTTCGGCGACCCCTACGACGACTTCCCGCTCCCCGTATCAGGGAGCAGCGTCAACAGCCTGCCGCCGGATCAGTGGACCACGGGCACCCTCGCCCAGACGGCCTTCGGCCAGGGCGAGGTGCAGAGCAACTCCTTCGAGATGGCGCTCGTCACCGCCGCCATCGCCAACGACGGCAGGATGGTGGAGCCCCGATTGGTGCGCGAGGTCCGCTCTCCCGACGGCATAATCCTCGACAAGCCCACCGCAAGCATCCGCAGGCAGGCCATCCCGCCGGGCACCGCGAGCACCCTGAACGAGATGATGCAGCAGGTCATCATCCAGGGCGGCCTGACCGAGGCCGAAATCCCTGGCGTCAAGGTCGCGGGGAAGACCGGCACCGCCGAGTCGGGCAACGGGAACGCGCACTCGTGGTGGATCACCTTCGCCCCCGCCGACGACCCGGAGATCGCCATGTGCGTGATGGTCGAGAACGGTGGCCGGGCCGACAGGGGAGCCTTACCGCTGGCGGCACGCTTGATGCGGGCGTACCTCGAAGAAGGGGTCTAACCGTTGCGGGCACCCGCGTTTATAATGCCTGGTTCGTGCAGCAACTCGTAGACAACCGTTACCGGCTCCTGAGACCGCTAGGTAGCGGCGGCATGGCAGACGTCTTTCTGGCCCACGACGACATCCTCGACCGGGACGTGGCCCTGAAGGTTATGAGTACCCGCTACGCGAGCGACGGGGAGTTCGTGGAGCGCTTCAAACGCGAGGCCCAGAACGCCGCGGCCCTCTCCCACCCGAACATCGTCCCTATCTTCGACAGGGGCGAGTCCGAAGATGGGACGTACTACATCGCGATGGAGTATTTGCCGGGCGGCACCCTGAAAGACCGCATCCTGAGGCGTGGCGCGCTCCCGGCCCACACGGCCGCGGCGGTGGCGCTCCAGATGGCCGAGGCCCTGAGGGCCGCGCACGAAAGCGATGTGATTCACCGCGACATAAAGCCACACAACATCCTGGTGACCGGCTCGGGAGACGTGAAGGTCACGGACTTCGGCATAGCAAGAGCGGCCTCGTCTTCGACGATGACGAGGACGGGCCACATCCTCGGCACGGCCCACTACATCTCGCCCGAGCAGGCGATGGGCGAGCACGTGGGCCCGGCGAGTGACCTCTACTCCCTGGGCGTCGTCCTCTACGAGATGCTCACGGGCGAGTTACCCTTCGACGCCGACACGCCCATCGGGATCGCGATGAAGCACGTGAACGGGCTCGTGCGCCCGCCGCAGGACCTGAACCCCTCGGTCCCTGATGGCATAAACGCGATAACGCTCAGGCTTCTCGCCAAGAACCCCGACGACCGCTACGGGAGCGACGCCGAGCTTATAGACGACCTAGAGCGCTTCTGCGCCGGCCTCGAACCCTCGGGAGCGACGACGAAGTTGATGACCCGCGCCATGCCGGCGGCGACAGCACGCATGAGCCTCCCGCCGCCCCCGCAGGGAGCAAGCCAGGACAAGAAGCGGCGCGGGAGGGCCGTACCCCTGCTGCTCGCCCTGCTCGGGCTCCTGGTCCTGGGCTCGCTCGCGTGGGCCGGCTTCGGCCTGCTCCAGAACAGGCAACTCGGCCAGGAAACGCCGAGGATCGGCGTCCCCAATCTGGTCGGCATGAACCTCGACGAAGCAAGGAGCAGGGTCGGCGACGACTTCGACATACGGGTTTCGGAGAGCGTGGACGGCGAGAAGCCCGTGGACACCATAACGGTCCAGGACCCCTCGACCGGGGAGGCCGAGAAGGGATCGGAGATCTCGGTCACCGTCGTCGGAACTCAGGTCGCCGACGTGCCCGACGTCGGCGGCTCGGAACGCGCGGCGGCCGAGCAGAGGTTGAAGGATGCCGGCTTCGAGGTCGAGGTAGACGAGCAGGCGAGCCCCCTGGATGCCGAAGGGAAGGTCACGAGCCAGAACCCCGGGAGCGGTACGCGGGCAGAGGTAGGGTCAGGGGTGACCATCGTCGTCGGTACGGGGCCTTCGAGCGTGGGGGTTCCCGAGCTTTACGGAAACACCCCGGCGCAGGCGAGGTCTATCCTCGAAGGGGCCGGCCTGAAGCTCGGCGACCGTAGCGGGGACTACAACGGCGACGTGGCGGAGGGCGGCATCTTCTTTCAGGACCCCTCGGAGGGGCAAAGGGTGAAGCCGGGAACCGCGGTCGACGTAACGGTCAGCCTCGGCGTCGAGCCGGTCGAGGTCCCCGAGGTCTACGGCCTCAGCGTCGCGGAGGCTCAGTCGACCCTGTCGGGCGTCGGGCTGAGCTCGACCACGGTAGAGGTAGCCGGCAACGAGGCGGCTGGTACCGCGCTCTCTACAGATCCGGGCGTCGGCGCGACGCTTGACCCGGGTTCCACCGTGACCCTCTACTACAGCGCCGGTCCTCCCCCGGTAACCACGTCATCGCCCGCCGCCTCGCCCGACGCCACGGCCCAACCCGAAGCAGAGACCGAGAATCAGGCGCAACCAGAAGATCAAGCACAACCCCGAGCAACACCCAGGCCCCAGGCCAAGCCCAATCAGGGTTTAGCGTTGCCGGTCCCGCCGCCCCGGGTTCCCGACAAGGCTAGAAGACCGTCAGGCGGGCCGCAAAGTTCCGGATCTGGAAGCGGTGGCAACGGCGTTTCCAGCGCCGGCCCCGGCGGAGGCGGCAACGGCGGTGGCGATAGAACCGGCGGCGGCACGCGAGCGCAAGACTCGGAGGCGAGCGGGTCGGGTGCCGGCAAGAAGACCAAGAGATAGTACAGCACGCTCCGGCTTCCCCTACGCTTGTCAGCACTTCGTCTGGTCATACCGAAGCCGTCCTTGCAGTACATCGTTCGGGCCACGGGCACAAGAAGGACCCTCCCAGCCGTGATTCCCGCGAAAGCGGAAATCACGGGTCATGGTAGGAGGCCCGTGGACGGAGGTGGGTTACGCTGTGCCTCCGGTATCAGGGTTCTCTTAGAATCTCGTTTCTGACGTAGGCTGCGAGGGAACTCACGGTCGTCTCTGCGGGTGGGGTCACTTCGATGAAGCTGTGGCGGCCGATGGCGTTCTCCTTCAGCCAGGCTTTTTCGACGAGCTTGGCGCGTCCGAGGTCGTAGTCGGTCTCGAAGTATGCCGTGCGCAGTTCGCCCGAGGACAACTCGATCACCAGGATGGGGTATTTCCCCGGGGAATGGGCCAGGACCCTGACGTTTTCGTTTGCCTTCTCACCCACCATATCCGGAGTCTATACGAGATCCGCGCGCAAGAGAAGTCACCGCCCCGCCCCCAGAGATCGAGCCTTGCGCACGAGGGGCAATCAGCTATCAGCCATCAGCAAACAGAAAGCTGGCCGGCTGAAATGATGAAGCGCTGACCCGCGGTCGGCGGAGGCGGGAGGGGCCCGTGATAAAATCGGCTGTACATGAAGACACTTTATGACATTCATATTCGCGGAGGGAGTCACTATGTCAGATCCCATACCCAAAGACGCAGGAACTGAGGCCGGAACCCCGGAGGACATCACCGATGAATCCCTGCTCAACATGCTGCCGCCGGAGGATCTGCCCGAGGAGTTGCTCCTGCGGCGTCTCGGGAGGCTCGACACCAGGAGGGCCCTGGCTGACCTCTGCAGGAACGTGCCAGGCCTCGAAGAGGTCCTTCTGCCGCGGGGAATACAGGCCGACGCCCTGACCCGTAAAAACGGTGGAGCCCCGCTGCTTCGGGGAATGGTGCGCAGGATCTCCCACGACGCCGCAGCCTGGGGCGCGTTCCGTACCGCTATCCAGGAGCAGATCCCCCCCGAAACCTCCCAGGTCCTGGAAGATCTCACCCTGGAGAACCTGGAGGATGTCAGGGACGCCCACACTACCGAGGGCCTGCTGCTAGCCGCCCTCAGCGCCGACGAGGAACCCGAAGGGGGCGTCGTGGAAGCGCTCGTGGACGCCTGGCGGGATGAGAAGGGCGAGGCCGAGAAGAAGGCCTCAAAAGACGCGCACGTCAAAGACCTGGAAGCCGAGCTGGAGCGCCTGAAGGGCGAAAACGAGCGGCTCTCTTTCGCGTCCAGGGCAGCCAAGGAGAGGGCCGCGGCGCTCGCCGAGGAAGTCGAGGTCCTAACAGGCGAGCGCACCGGCACCTCGGAGCTCGTCAGGAAGGCCGAGGAGAAGGCCGCTTCGGCGCTCGACGTGCAGGGTCAGCTCGAGGAACGCATCGAGACCCTCGAAAAGCGGGGGTTCCAGGTCGAGCGGGCGCTCGAAGGCGAGCGCAGGTCCTACTCGAGGGCGGCCGAGCGCGTCGAGGAGCTGCACCAAGAGCTCGGGACCGTAGTCGAGGAACGGGACCGGATAAAGAACGCCCTCCAGAACGCCCGCTTCACCGACAGGGGATTCGGGGAGCTCCTCGTGCGCGCCATCAAGAACGAGGTCGCCTCCTTGCCGGCCTCTTTGGAAAGCACCGCGCAGGCCGCACGCCTGATGGAGTTCATGGGCAAGGTGCTCCGGGCGCACGCCGACCTGCGAGGCCCCGGCGAACCCGGCCCGAGGGCCAGGGAAGAAGACCCAGACGACAAGGAGTCTTCTCCAGCTAGCCTGCCGGAAGAGCCCGATCGGCCGGCTGGCGTCGCGGTCGGCGGCTACGCTAGGCCCTGTCCGACGCTCTCCTTCCGCGCGCTCGGAGGGGCCGGGGAGGTGGGTGGCAGCAGCCACCTCCTCGACTTCGGCAAGGCCAAGATCCTGGTGGACGCGGGGATCAAACCCGACGGACGCGGCCCGGCGACGCCAGACTTCAGCGGGCTGAACGGGATCGACGCGGCCGTCGTAACGCACGCGCACCTCGACCACTGCGGGGCGCTGCCCCTTCTCGTGCGCGACAGGCCGAACATGCCGATCTACTGCACGCCACCCTCGGCCAAGCTCATAGTCAGCGCGCTCAACGACCACGCCGCGATGGGCGGCGGTCTGCCCGGCGGGGCTCCGATACACGAGGTAAGAAAGCGTCTTGTGCCCGTGCCCTTCGGCAAGCCGCTCGACATCGGGGGAACAAGAGTCACGTTGACCGAGAGCGGGCATATTCTGGGGGCGGCGAGCGTGCTGTTCAACTCGGGGCCTTCGACCGTGTTCCACACGGGGGACATCTGCATGGAGGACCACTTCTCCATCCCTTCGGCCAGGCTTCCCGATGTGAGGGACATAGATTTGCTCATCATGGAGGCGACCCTGGCAGACCAGAAGCCGCAGCCTTTCGCCGAGTCGATCAGGACGATGGTCGAGGTCATAAACGACACCACGCTTGAGCGGGGCGGGACGGTTTTGATCCCCACCTACGCGCTCGGGCAGGCACAGGAGATCATCCTCGGGATAAAGCACTACAGCAGGGAGTACGGCCTGGACAGGGACGTCTTTATCTACGTCGACGGCTCGGTGGTGACGACCTCGGAGAGGCTCTACGCCGAGCAGCTCGGGTACATGAAGCCCTATTTGCAGCACATGGACCCGCGTGAAATCTTCTTCTCCGACAACATCAGGGCCGTCGCCAACGACGACCGGGCGCGCGAGCGCATCCTCTCGAACCCCTGCGCCATCATCGCCTCGCCGGTGACCATGCAGGGCGGCGCGAGCGCCTTCTACCGCAAGCGCCTGGAGAAGTACTCGGAGAACGCCGTGATCCTGCCCTCCAACGCCGCCTCCTCCTACGGGACGCACCGCGCGGAGGGCGAGGAGGAACAGTGGCGGGTCGAGCGCGTGAGCTTCGCCGCGCACTGCACCCAGGACGAACTGCTCGGCATCACCGAGAAGCTCAGCCCGCGCCAGATCATCCTGATCCACGGCTCCAAACGCCGCATAAGCGACCTCGCCTTCAGGCTAGCCCCGAACCACAAGATCCACACCCCCACCGTCGGCGAGACCGTCCGCACCGTCCTGTAGAAAGAGAGCTCGGCATGGAAGCGCGCTACCTCACAGACGACAAAGGCAAACGCGTAGGCGTACTCTTCGACATAAAGGAGTACGAGCGGCTGCGGGAGATCGAAGACGAGATGGAAGATATCCGCCGCTACGACGCGGCTGTGGCGGCCCGCGCGCACGGTGAAGACGGCACGATCCCCTGGGAGGAAGCCAAGCGCGAGATCGAAGCGGAGCGGGAAGAGCTCAGGCGGCGTGGTGAGCTATGAGGTCCTCGTCAAACGGCGGGCTCGTAAGGTCGTAGCCCGCCTGCCCCAAGCGGTCTACGATCGGGTAATGCGGGCCCTAGAAGATCTCGCCGAAGACCCACGTCCGCGACAGAACCGGCAACTCCAGGGAAGCCGAGCGCGCCGCCTCCGCGTCGGAGACTACCGCATCGTCTACGATGTAGACGACGATACTTTGGAAGTATTCGTCGCGGAAGTCTGGGATCGCCAGAGGGGCTACCGATGAGAACCGAAGAAAGCCTTCCCGAGGTTATACGGCTCAGGGACGCGCGCGGCGAGCGTCCTGAGAACGCCGCCGGGATCGGGGAGTTCTGGTACGAGCCCGAGGTCTGGACACTTCCCCTCTCCCCCGCCGCCCGAGTGCTCTATGCTGGCCTCTGCTCCTACCTCGGTCACACGGAGATCAACCGCCGAGACCTTCGCAACACGCTTAAAGGTCATCCCGACAGGGAGATAATGCGCGCCCTCCAAGAGCTCGTCCGCCACGAACTTCTCGCGCCCGATGCTACCCGGGGATACGAGGTGCGTTCGGTTGGCGGGTTCGGATAGAGGCATGACGCGCGAAACCGAAACCACGCGCCTCTCGCCGTTCCTCCGTTTCTCGCGGGAGGAGTGGAGCAGGCTGCGGGCCGCGGCCCCGCTCACGTTGAACAAGAGAGCCCTCTCGGCCCTCCAGGGCCTCAACGAGAGCGTTTCTATGGAGGAAGTGGTCGAGATCTACCTGCCCCTCGCGCGGCTGTTGAACCTCCACGTAAGCGGCGCGCGGGTTCTCTACAACGTTATGGACTCTTTTCTCGAGAACCCCGCGGCGAAAGTGCCATACGTTATCGGCATCGCCGGAAGCGTTGCCGTCGGCAAGAGCACCACGGCGCGAATCCTACAAAGCCTGCTCTCCCGCGGCCCCAAACATCCCGAGGTGGCCCTGATCACCACCGACGGCTTTCTCTACCCGAACCGCGTCCTCGAAGAACGCGGCCTGATGAAGCGAAAG
>DATDKB010000412.1:0-5078 GCA_036520255.1 Rubrobacter sp.
TGGTGTCCGGAAATCCGCCCGCGAGCGAGATGATGCCAGGCCGCGAGAGCGTGGCCATCAGGTCGCGGGTCGCCGCGGACTTCATGCCCTTGACTCTTGTTGCGTAGAGGAAGTCGAATCGGTCGAGGTCTACGAGCGGCAAAGGTTATCTCCCGGTTGTAATAGTATGAACGTCCCTCCAGCCGAACCTCCCCGAGAGCACCTACCACAGGTCCGGCGGCATCTCGAAACGGCTGGTACTGCACGAGCGGCCCCGCACGCAGAGAACCCGCAAGTTCTCGTTGCCCGAGAGTAGGGCATCCTCATCGGCGACGGCCCCGACGACGTAGGCCTGCTCAACGGCGGCGTCGCCTTCGAGCCCGGCCCCGATCCTCGCGACCAGTTCGGCATCGACAGCGGGCGCGAAAAAGTATCCGGTCGTCATGGCGAAGAGATTCGCTTGACGCAGCACGAGGTCGTATCGCAGGCCGGAGCCCCCGCACGGCACCTCCCTCAGCACGCTGCCGAAAGGCTCCTCGTCCGCGTACCCTTCGAGCTGTTCCTTCGGGTGGTCAAGCTCTTCGAGTTCTTCTGGTGTTGGTTCCACGGGGGTTGGAGCGTCGGCGAGGAGGTCTTGCCACACCTCTTGGGGAAAGACGATGCTCAGCGAGCCAGCGTTGGCCGAGAGCAGCATTCGGCCCTCTCTCGACTCCAGCTTCTCGAGGCTCTCCACCCTCACCTCATGCATGGAAGCGACTGTAGCATACAGAATCGCTCCTAGTATCATACAGAATCGCTCCTATGTAGGCGTGCAAGCAGCAGAAGTTATCTTGAGGGTTGACTGTATCCTCTCTGTAGTATGTCGATATTTTTTACGGGAGAGCCATGAAAGCCATATTCGTGACGACTAACGAGCACAAGCGTCGTGAGGTAGAGGAGATCCTCGGCGTTGCGTTGGGGCGGGCGGCTCTGGACCTGCCCGAGGTTCAGGCGATAGACCCCGCCGAGGTGGCGGCCCAGAAGGCCCGTGCCGCCCGCGAGGCGCTTGGGGATACGGATCTCGCGGTCCTCGTCGAGGACTCGGGGCTGATGGTCGACGCCTGGGACGGGTTTCCGGGGGCGCTCACCAAGTGGGTCACGCAGAGCGTCGGCAACGAAGGCCTGCTCAGGATGCTCGCCCCTGAGGAGGACCGATCGGCGAGGGCCGTGTGCGTCGTGGCGCTCGCTGAGGCTGGTGGGAAGGTGCGCACGTTCAGGGGTGAGGTGCGGGGTACGATCGCCGAAAATCCGCGGGGCGAGGGGGGGTTCGGCTTTGATCCCGTGTTCGTCCCGGGATGGTCTTCGATGACCTACGCCGAGATGGGCGAGGGCAAAAACAGGGACTCGCACAGGGCTCGGGCTTTCAGGTCCGTAAGGGGGTGGTTAGAAAAAGCGTGGGAGCGGGGTACATGAGGCCAAGGGATCGTATGCCGAACGCGCGGTTTTGGTATTCTGTCCCTGGGTTTGTACCTCTGAGAGGGAAGGGGCCGTCAATGCCGGCAGATAACGAGCACTCGGAAAACGGGGGCGCAGAGGCCCACGAGAACGGTGGCGCCATAGCGACAAGTTCGGAGCGCCTCGTAGACTTGTACCGTGAAATGGCCCTCATTCGGGCCTTCGAGGAGGCGTGCCAGAGGAGTTTCAGGCAGGGTAAGATCGGGGGCTACCTCCACGTCTATATAGGGCAGGAGGCAGTTGCAACGGGCTTTTTGCAGGCCTACAAGGAAGGCGACAGGGTCATCACGGCCTATCGCGACCACGCGCACGCGCTACTCCTTGGAAGCGACCCGAACGAGGTCATGGCCGAGCTCTACGGTAAGGAGTCTGGCCTGGTGAAGGGCAAGGGTGGCTCCATGCACCTCTTCGACGTGGAGAACGGGCTCATGGGCGGCTACGGCATCGTTGGTGGGCACATACCCTTGGGGGTGGGGGTCGCGTACGCCATGCGCTACGAGCAGACCGACCATATCTGCCAGCTGTACCTCGGGGACGGTGCTATGAGCAACGGCGCGTTCCACGAAGCCGCCAACCTCGCCGGGCTCTGGGGCAAAGACGGCCAATGTCCCTGCCTGTTCATCGTCGAGAACAACCAGTACGGGATGGGCACGAGCGTGGAGCGCACGACGGCTATGACCGACCTCGCCGCCAAATTCGGCGCCTACGGCATCGAGCACGAGAAGGTAGACGGCATGGACGTCGAGGCCGTGATCGAGGTCGCCGAGAGGTCCGTCGAGCAGATCAGGGAGACGGGCAAGCCCTACGCGGTCGAGGCCCTCACCTACAGAACGGCCCCGCACGGGGCTGGCGATTTCTTCGAGAAGTACAGGACCAAAGAAGAGGTCCAGGAGTGGCGAGAGCGCGACCCGATCGGTATGGTCGAGCACAAGCTCCTAGAGAACGACGTGCTCGACGAGGACGGCATCGAGGAGATCAAGGGCGAGGCGAAGGAGCGGATACAGGAGGCTGTCAAGTTCGCCGAAGACAGCGATGAGCCGCCGGAGGAAGAGCTCTACACCGACGTCTACTCCGGCGAGGACGAGTACATGGGGGAGGCGTAAGCCGTGGCGGAGACGAAGACCTACCGCGAAGCGCTCAGGGAGGCGATGGTCCACGAGCTCGACAACGACGAGAGCGTCGTGTTGATGGGCGAGGACATCGGCGTCTACGGCGGCACCCACCTCATCACCGACGGCCTCTACGACGAGTACGGGCCCAGGCGCATAATGGACGTGCCCATCTCCGAGAACGGGTTCGTCGGCGCAGCGGTCGGCATGGCCATGATGGGCATGCGCCCCGTCGTCGAGATGATGACTTGGAACTTCTCGTTCCTGGCCGCGGACCAGATCATCCAGAACGCCGCCAAAGTGCGCTACTTCTCCGGGGGCCAGGTAGAAGTTCCCCTGGTCATTCGCGGCCCCAACGGCGGCGGCGTTCAGCTTTCCGCCCAGCACACGCATTCCCTGGAGAGCTTCTACGGTCACTTCCCCGGTCTGAAGGTCGTGGCTCCGGTTACCCCGAACGACGTCAAGGGCATGATGCTAACGGCGATCCGGGACCCCAACCCCGTGATCTTCCTGGAAGCAGGCGCCCTGTACGGGACGAAGGGCGAGGTCGAAGACGGCGACAACGCCGTGCCGTTCGGCAAGGCCCGCATCGCCCGCGAGGGCTCGGACGTCACGCTCATCGCCTACGGTCGGCAGGTCAACCTGTGCCTGAGGGTGGCCGACACGCTCGCGGAGGATGGCTTCGAGGCCGAGGTGATAGACCTGAGATCCCTACGTCCTTTTGATGAGGACACCATCGTCGAGTCGGTAGAGAAGACGCACAGGGCCGTTGCCGTGCAGGAGCAGTGGCGGTGGTTCGGGGTGGCGAGCGAGGTGGCTGCGATCATCCAGGACCGGGCTTTCGATTCGCTGGACGCCCCCGTAGAAAGGGTGAGCGGCGCCGAGGTCCCCGGGCCGTACGCGCGAAACCTTGAACTGATGGCCTTCCCGAGCGAGAAGCAGGTCGAAAACGCGGCCCGCAGGGTTATGTACGAGGAGGAGAAGTAAGTGCCTGAAGTCATTATGCCCAAGATGGGCGACGCGATGGAGGAGGGCACCCTCCTCAAGTGGCTTAAGAGCGAGGGCGACGACGTCTCCGAGGGGGACCCGCTAGCCGAGATCGAGACCGACAAGGTCACGATGGAGCTCGAGGCCGAGGACGAGGGGACGCTCGCGCAGCTGATCGCGGACGAGGGCCAGGACATACCCGTCGGTGAGGCTATAGCGTTTATTCAGGTCGAAGGCGAAGAGGTCCCCGAACGCAGCGAAGGCGGCGGGGAAGCCGAGGAAGAGGCCGAAGAGGGCGGCGAAGAAGACGGCGGCGCCCAGGCCACGGCCACCGAGACCGAAGCCCCCGAGGAAGAGGAGACCGGAGGGCAGGAGGCGGACGGCAGGGCAGACGGGCATTTCAGGGCCTCCCCCATAGTCCGAAGGCTGGCCGACGAGAACGACCTCGACCTCTCCAAGATAGACGGCTCCGGCCCCGCCGGCCGCATCGTGGAGCGCGACGTGCGGGCCGCGATGGAGAGCGGCACGGCCCAGAGGGACGAAGAAGACGGGGCGACGGGCGACGTGGAGGCGCCTGAGCAGCCGCAGCAGGCGCAGGCCGAAATGCAGGGCTTCCAGCCCGCCCGACTGCCGGAGCCCACCGACGAGCCGGGGACGCAGCTAGTCGAGCCGACGCGGATGATGCAGGTCATCGGCGAGCGGATGACCGAGGCCAAGCAACACGTCCCGCACTTCTACGCCACGGTAGAGGTCAGGATGGACGCCGCGATGGCCTTGAGAAAGCAGCTCAACGAGCAGCTCGAAGCTGAAGAGATCAAGCTCTCCGTCAACGACTTCGTGATGAAGGCGTGCTCGGTCGCCCTGAGGAACCATCCCAACCTCAACGCCCTATACACCACCCGGGGCGTCGAGTTGCACGAGAAGGTGGACATGGCGATGGCCGTGGCCCTCGATCAGGGCCTGATAACCCCCGTTATAAGGGATATCGGGAGCAAGGGCCTGGCTACCATCTCCCGGGAATCGAAAGACCTCGCGATCAGGGCGCGCGACGGCAAGCTCCAGCCGGACGAGTACCAGGGCGGCACCATAACCGTCTCGAACATGGGCATGTTCGGCATCGAGAGCTTCACCGCCATCATCAACCCGCCGCAAGCCGCCATCGTCGCGGTGAGCTCCATCGAGAAGCGCCCGGCTTACGACGAGAACGGCGAGATCGTGCCCGGTAGCTTCATGAAGCTAACCCTATCGGCCGACCACCGCATCGCCAACGGCCGCGACGGCGCGCTCTACATGGCGGAAGTCAAGAGGACCCTCGAGAACCCGGTAATGTTGATGGTGTAAGAGGTTTCAGGCGAGGGTACGGTTCGCGAACCGCCCCACGCACCTGGCTAACGAGGCGCCCCCGGCGAGAACCGGGGGCGTTGTTGGTGTCATGCCAGATCCGGCTGAGAGGCAACGCTACGGCCGGACCGCCACCGCGCGGACCTACGTTATCTGCTCCACGCCGTC
>DATDKB010000413.1:0-42327 GCA_036520255.1 Rubrobacter sp.
GCCAGGCGTACCGTCGGCGGCCGAGTACCCGCCGGCCCACCAGGTGGTGACGAGCGACGCGTACTCGCCTGCGGCGTCCTCCCAGGTGAAGTGCCCCGTGTCGACGACGGCGAGCTGGCTTTGCGGGAGGCGTGCGTGGAGGTACTCGGCGTTCGTCGGCGGGACGATCTCGTCTCGTGCGCCGGCGATGATCAGCGCCGGCGTCTGGATCCCGGGCAGCAGGACGCCGAGGGTCGGAAGGTCCGTCGGGTAGGCGCGCACGTAGGGCATTGACTCGGCGAACCGCGTGCCCTCGTACGACGAGAGGTAGTCCTCGCGGACGGCTTCCGATAGCTCGTACCGTTCGAGCGTCCCGATCACCTCGGCAACGATCTGCCTACCGCCGGTTCGGCGGTAGGGCTCGAGGTCCGGCGCTTCGATCCACTCCATCAGCCCCTGGCCCAGCTCGAGCGGGAATGCCGCCCCGGCGCTCCCGACCACGAGGCTGCGGAATCGCCCCGGGTTGTGAGCCGCGGCGAACAGCGATGCTCCTGTGCCGACGTCGGGACCGACGACGTGAGGCTGCTCCAGCTCGAATGCATCGGCGATCCGCACGACGAACTCGCCCATGGCGCGGGGTGAGAGCAGTGCGTCGCGGCGCTCGGAGTGGCCGAAGCCGGGGAGGTCGACTGCGACGAGGTGCGCGCGCAGCGAGCCGCGACCACATCGCCTCGAACGCGAACAGGCTCTCCGGCCAGGGGCTCAGGAGGAGAGCATGCGTGCCCAGGCCCTGGTCCTCGCTCTCAGCGAACCGGATCGAGAGCCCATCGATCGTTCGGGACTTCGGCTGGAGGGAACCTTTCTGTGTGGTGGTCATCTTGTCGCTCCTTTGTTGGGAATCGGCGCGATGCCTTGTGCCGCGCTGGTGCGGCACAAGGCGCTGTCCCGGCCCGGCGGACTAGCGCAGCGATCTGAACGCCGCGCGAACCTCCGTCGCGAACACGTCGGGCACTTCCCAGGCAGGGAAGTGGCCGCCCGCCTCGGCCTCGTTGAAGTAGATGAGGTTGGGGAAGGCGCGTCGGGCCCACGTCTCCGGAGGCCGATAGAGATCGTCGTTCGGAAACGCCGTGATGGCCACCGGGAGCGTGATCTCGTGGGTCTTCTGCGCGGCGGCGCTGATGAGGTTCTGGTCGCGGTTCTCCCAGTAGAACCTCGCGGCCGAGGTCGCGGTGTTCGTCAGCCAGTACAGGGAGATGTCATCCAGCACCTCGTCTACCGTCGGCGTCTGGTTGGGATTCTTGCCGTACGTCCACTGCCCGAACCCGCCGTGCACGAGCAAGAACGCGGCGAGGCCGGCGGGCGAGTCCGTCAGGCCGTAGCCGACGGCCTGCGGTCGCGAGCTCATCATCGTCAGGTAGGCCCAGCCCCCGCTCTGGAGGAACCCTCTCAGGGCGTCGAACTCTGCGCGCTCCTTCTCGGAAAGTCCCGCCGGCGCAGGCCCGCCGCTGGAGATCGCCTCAGCTGCGTCGGGCGGGAACGTCGCCGCCAAGTTGGTGTGGATGCCGAGCAGTCCCTCCGGCGCCTGCCGCGCCATCACCTCGACCAGGCCGCCTCCCCAATCTCCGCCCTGGGCGACGTAGTGCGTGTAGCCCAGCCGCTTCATGAGCACGTCCCACGCACGGCCGACGCGCTCCAACCCCCAGCCCACCTCGGTCGGTCGCGAGGAGAATCCGAAGCCCGGCAGGGACGGGATCACGACGTCGAACGCGTCCCCCGTCCGGCCGCCAAACGCCGTCGGATCGGTGAGCGGAGCGATGATCTTGATCTGCTCGAAGACCGAGCCCGGCCACCCGTGCGAGATGATCAGCGGCATCGCGTTCTCGTGGCGAGAGCGGACGTGGAAGAAGTGGATGTCGACCCCGTCGATCTCCATCATGAACTGCGGCCAGGCGTTCAGCTTCGCCTCACCCTTCCGCCAGTCGTACTCGGTGCCCCAGTACCGAACGAGCTCCTGCAGCTCGTCCAACTGCGCACCCTGCGACCGATCGGGAACCGTCTCCCGGTCGGGCCACCGCGTCGCCGCGAGGCGCTGGCGCAGGTCGACGAGATCCTCTTCCGGCACGTCCACGCGGAAGGGTCGAATCGCGACCTCTTGCCCAACTGTACTGGTCATTCTGGTCTCCTTACTTTTGCTTCTCGATCACCCCAGGGAGGCCCTACTGGGCTAACAGCGGCGACGTTACTCCGAGAAATATGCTTCGGCTTGTCCATTCGACCCCCTTTCTCTGGACTCCTCGATCGCTTCGGAGGTTACTAAGTGGGCGTTGCAAGAGCGTTGTAAGAGCCACGTCTAGCGTTGAAGACCCCGCGTTGAAGAGCGGATCGCCCCCGCGGCGCCTTCATGGGGAGGTCTTACGAATGTGGGGGCGTAGTCGTGTGACAGCGGGTTTCAGTGAACATGACCCATGTCGCAAGTTGCGCGGGCAGGCCAGTATCGATGCAACCTGCTGTGAGATCGCGATGCTGAGGAGCAATCCTCGCTTTGGAAGCGGTGCTATCCGGGCCTAACTAATGACGCTCGAGCACGCGACGCACCTTAGGCGCCGCGAGGAAACCCTCCCTGAGCCCTTCGTCCTCAATCTTCGCTGCCAAATCTCTCAGGGTTTGCGCTGCTCGGGAGAACGCCTGTCGCGCCTCGTCGACCTCCCCGCGCCGCTCGTGGAGCTCGCCGATCCTCGCCCGCATCTGCCACAGTTCGCCTGGCAGCCCGATCTCCTCGGCGAGGGCTTCGGCTTTTCGAAGCCGACCCGAGGCTCTTTCGGTGTCGCCTTCCCACTCGTCAAGGACCGCCACGGCGCGAAGGTGAGACGTCCGATCCTGGCCGTTCGTCTCTGCGCGTTCGGCGAAGCGGCGGACCTCCTCTCGGGCGAGTTCTTCGTCCCCTCCGCGCAGGAGCGCCTCGACCTCGCGGTGGAGGTGGATGCTGAACATTGGGATGAAGAACATGCCAACCTCGTACGCCCTCCTGGCGTGGGCGTGGGCGTCCTCCCAGTCCTCCGCCACGGCGGCCAGCACGCAATACCTGGCGTGGGAAAATGCACTGTAGTGCGACACCTTCATCGCCTCTTGGTAGGCCGCACGCGCCTCTTTTAGGTTCATCAACGCCTCGTAAGCCTCTCCGAGGCGTCCGAGGTTGGCCCCTAACAATGATGCATCTCGTGCCTTGCGGGCCTGCTCGACTCCCATTCTGGCGAACGCCAACACCTCCTCGTACTCGCCGAGATGCAGAAGCCCAGCGCCGATCGCCCACAGGCTCATCATTTCCATACGCTCTGACAACTCCTCGGCCATGTCCCGCACCTCCCGCGCAACCGCCATCCCTGCTTGCAGCCTGCCCTGAAAAATTAGGACGTTAGCGACATGAAGGCGACATCTGGTCTCCATAGCCTTGGCCCCTGCTCTCCACGAAGCCGAAAGTCCCGTGACACCTGCCAGCAGAGACCGGAACTCTGTCTGCGGTGGTGTCGGGCACTCGGCCAACTCCCGGCTTAGCGTGGCCCCCTCCTCGGCGTGCGTTCTTGCCTCCTCCAGGCTTCCTGCGAACGACTCCAGCCGTGCCATCGCCGTCAGTACCCGTGCTACCAGATCCGAGCGCTCCAGGGCCCGGGCTGAAGCTAGGGCCTTCTCGGCAAGCGACTTGGAATACTCGAATTCTCCCGCCCAGACCGCCGTGAGGTCCACTAACTTGCACTCCGTCTCCGCTAGCGCTTCCGCGAGGCTCGCCTCCTCGGCGATCCGTCTAGCTCTCTCCAATAGCGTCCTGACCTTTGAGGTGTCACCCTCATGGTGAAAGATTAAGACGGCTAGGTGGTTGAGCGTGAGCACCTCAAGCCTAGCTTCGTCCATCTCTTGAGCCAAAGCGAGCATCGTTTCGTAGGTCTCGTGGGCTTTCTCCCACCGGTCGGCCATCTCGTAGC
This sequence comes from Rubrobacter sp., assembly GCA_036520255.1. Lineage (GTDB taxonomy): Bacteria > Actinomycetota > Rubrobacteria > Rubrobacterales > Rubrobacteraceae > Rubrobacter_D. Next base: position 3,957 of record DATDKB010000413.1, read on the forward strand.
ACCGACCCAACTGGCTATAGAGGTGTTCGATGTCCGAGACCGAGGGCTCGATCGCTCCTCCTGGCTGCTGTTCTTCCGCGGCCAATAGGTCCCGCGCCCGCTCGTAGTAGCCGATGGCGTCCTTTACGGCAAAGACCTCCGCAGCTTCGGCGCCAGCCGCCAAAGAATGCGCGAAAGCCTCTTTAACGAGACCCCCCACCAGCGCGTGACGCGCCAGCTCCGCGGGAGGGGCACCGCTTCTCTCAAGCACCTCAAAGGCCCTGCGATGCAACACCCACCGCCGCGCCTGCCCGCATTCGGTGTAGGCCACCTGCCTTATCTTCTCGTGGGAGAACGAGTAGGTGCCCCCGGGGTATAGCAACCTTCCTTCTTCTCGACCGCCGCCTTCCTCGAACAGCAGATGGCGCCCGACCAACTCGTCGAGGCCTCTTAGGCTTTCAGTTTCCCCAAGCCCCGCGATGGCCAGAAGCACGCTGAAGCCGAACCTCCGACCTAACACTGCTCCTGCGGCCAGCAGCTCTGCGGCAGACGGTGAAAGACGGGAGAGACGTCCCCTGACCACCTCCCGCACGCTGTTGGGCAAGCTGCTCAGTTCGCCCCCCACCCTCAAGGCGGGGCTAACCTCCAGAAGCAGACTTTCGTTAGGACGAGTACGTATCGCAAGCCTTCCCTCTTCGAGCAATGCCTTTAGTGTCTCGACGAGGTAGAAAGGCTGGCCGCCGGTCTCCGTGGCGAGCCATCCCCCGAAGCGCTCCAGCTCGGATCTTGCTTCGTTCGAGACCTCTGGCTCCCCTGGGCTTCCGACAGGCCCCAGCTCGACTCTCGTCAGGCGCCGCAGCAGTTTCTCGATGTCCTCGTTCCTCAACGGAGGGACATGCAGGCTCCGTAAGAGCAACCTTCGTCCCAACGATGGAAGCCGACGCTCGAGCGAGGAGCCGCCATCTAATTCTTCCGGGCGGGCTGCGATTAATAGCAGGACGGGCGCCCCTTGTTCCCCCCATCGCCTCCCGATGTAGTCGAGCACGTCCAGGGTGGCGGTATCGGCCCACTGAAGGTCGTCCAGGAAGAGAACCACCGGGGCGCGCGCGCCCAGCGCCTCCACCGTCCTCGCAATCGCCTCGAAGAGAGCCCCCTTGACCGTCTCCCCTTCGCCGGAAGGCGCCGAAGGAAGGTCTGGATACCTCTCCTTGAGCTCCGGCAAGAGCCTACCGAGCTCCGAGAGCCAAGCGTCCTCTAACAGGTCGTCTGGTGCTCTCTCTCGTTCCATGCGGGACCTTATTGCCTCAACCAGCGGCCCGTAGGGCAATCCCGCGCCTTCCGGGGCCGCTCCTTCCAGGACGTCCGCTCCACGGGCTTTGGCCCAGCCGAGAAATTCCTTGACCAGGCGCGTCTTGCCTATCCCGGCTTCCCCGACGACCGCAACGACGCGCGGTTCTTGGCCGGAGACACAGGCCGTGTACTCGGAGACAAGCGTGCCGAACTCCTCTTGGCGGCCTACAAAAGGGATCTCGAATGTCCAGAGTGCAGTAGTGGTCAAGTGCGCCAGGCCCGTGGCCAAAGAGGCCCTCTCCTCGACCTCCTCGCGCAAGCGATCGGCAAGCTCCGTCAGCCGCGAGGGGGGCTCGCTGTCTAGCTTTTTTCTCAGGACACCCCGGAAGTCCTCGTAGGCTCGAAGGGCCCCCTCGCCGTCGCCCGCGGCGGACAGGAGCTCCATCAGCTGCCGGTTCGCGTCTTCCTCGAGAGGCGCGTGCTTCGTCCACAGCCGCGCCGTCCCGATCGCCTCCTCCGGCCGGCCCGCCTCGGCCTGGAGCCTTGATACCCTCCCGCAGAGCTCCGCGAAGAGGGTGCACCACCTCTCCCGCTCGGTCTCGAGCCACAGCTCGAACTCGGGCGCGCCCCCGAGCGAGAAGCCCTCCATAAACTCGCCCCCGTAGATCCCTAGGGTGCCCTCCAGACGGGCGAGAAGGTCCCCATGCTCTACGGTGCCGTTCGCGCTCCTATCTCCAAGCGATATCCCTAGAGGGGGCACGGAGGTTCCGCTACGGGCTAGAGAAACGGCCGCCTCGAGCCTCCCCACATCCAGCTCTACCCCTCCCGGCTCTATCCCCAAGAGGTCGCCCTCGGCGGCGAACAGTACAACCCCTTCGCTGCTACCGTCACCCTCCCAGCACGCCCTCCTGAGCCTGCTCAGGGTGCTGCGCAGGTCCGTCCGGGCGTGCTGCCGGTCGCTTCGCGGCCACAACAACTCGGCGAGCTCCCCCCTGGGGTACTTCTTCCCCTCAACTGCCAGGTAGCACAACAGCGCCAGGGCCTTCTTCGTCCCGAACCGAAGCCCCCGCCCCCACAAGCTTGCCTCGGGGGGGCCAAGCAGCCTGATGCTCAGAGGTTTCCCTTCCGTCACCTTCGTTTTCTCTCCCGGATACGCCTTCTCCACGCCCTGTTGCCGCAACGGTTGCATTGCGGAAATACTAAACGAAGCTCATCTGCCTGATCGTGCGCCTAGGCAAAGTGTGCCTGACATCACGATCTACATAGGGGACGTCTAGAGAGTGGTCGGTTAAGATGAGCCTTACTGAGCGATAGGCACAAAACCCGGAGTCTTAGTGTCGGATCACAACTCAAGCGACCACAAGCGCGGTGTTCCTCGGAGCGACCTTCTGCGGTCTGAGGAATCGCCACCAGATGCCGTGGAAGAGAAACTACGCTTGGCCGAGCAGCTAAAGCTCCTTATGGAGGCTACGGACGAGGGCATCTATGGGATAGACCGGCGGGGCAGGTGCACCTTCGTCAACCGATCCGCTGCCGAGATGTTGGGTCACCGACCGGAGGAACTGCTCGGCGAACGCATGCACCAACTCGTCCATCACACCCGCAATGACGGCTCTCCATACCCGGAGAAGGAGTGTCCGATCTATTGGGCCTTCGAGGAGAACCGGGGGACAAGGGTAGACAGCGAGTTGTTGTGGCGGCGTGACGGGACCCCGATACCGGTCGAGTACTCTTCGTATCCCGTAGTCAGGGCCGGGGTTGTGGAGGGCGCTATCGTAACGTTTATCGACATTACAGAGCGCAGGCGGGCTGAGGAGAAGCTCAAGGAGAGCGAGGAGCGCTTCAGGCTCCTGGCCGAGAACGCCAAGGACATCATCTACCGTTACCGTCTCAAGCCCGCCCCTGGCTTCGAGTACGTCAGCCCTTCGGCCACAGACTTGACCGGCTACACTCCTGAGGAGCACTACGCCGACCCCGAACTGGGATTGAAGCTCGTCCACCCCGACGATACACACATCCTCGAGGCGTTCTTGCGATCGCCGGAATCGGCAGATAGGGTTCTAACCCTTCGCTGGATAAGCAAAGATGGCAGGGTACTTTGGACCGAACAGCAGATCACTCTGTTCTACGATGACCAAGGCGAATTGGCGGCCATAGAAGGCATCGGCCGCAATATCACCGAGCGCAAGGAGGCAGAGGAAGCGCTCAGGCGGAGCGAGGAACGCTTCCGTTCCCTCGTTCAGAACGCTGCGGATATCATCGTCATCCTCGAGGCTGATGGCACCATCCGCTACGTCAGTCCGGCCATAGCGAGGGTACTGGGCCTGCAAACAGAAGACGTCGTCGGTAAGAACGCCGCGGCGTTCGTCGATCCGATAGATCGCACAGGGGCCATAAGGATCTTTGCCGAAGCCAAAAAAGAGCCCGGGATCAGGCCACCGGTCGAGTTCCGGATTCGACGCGAGGACGGCGCTTGGCGTCATCTGGAGATCAATCGAACCAACTTGTTGGAAGACCCCGCCGTCGGAGGAATCGTATTCAACCTCAGAGATGTGACCGATCGCAAGGTGGCCGAAGAGCAGCTCCGTCGCCGGGCGTTTCACGACCTTCTCGGAAGCCTGCAGAGTAGATATTTGCTCCTCGATACCGAGCGGGAGCAGGATAATAGACAAGACCGACTCAACGAGGGCGTACCGCTGTGTGAGTTCGGAGAGATTTTGCCGGGAGAGAATTGCGGACTTCCGGGAAAAATCTGGTCGGAAGGCAAGCTCCTGTGCGAGATGCACGCCCGACAATACGAGCTGCAGGACAGAACGGACCTTCTGCGTGGAATCATCGCTTCGCTGCAGCTCACCCTGGACAACGTAGCCGTGCGCAGAGACGCCAACTTCGTGCGGCTATTGAAGGCCGAGGTGGCACACGCAATGGCGGAACTGGAGGCGGCTCAAGAGGAGCTGCGGCGGACGAAGGAGCAGGGGTAGCGGTCCTCTAAGGGTCCTGGGTCATATCCCTGTCGGCGTGTCCGGCCCTCCGCCTGAGGGCCTCTAGGCTCTTGACGTGGATTATGCGCCGTCTCAGCTCCACGATGGTCTCCTCCTGAAGCACGCCGAAAGCCCGGCTGACCGTCTCACGGTTGGTCCCTATCATGCTACCGAGTTGCTGATGCGTGTAGTGAGTCGGTATCCGTACAAAGCCCTCCGCCGTCACCACGCCCTCGGCCTCAGCCAAGAGTAGGATCATGCTCGCCAAGCGCGAGGGGACGTCTTTGAGGGTGATGTCCTCGAGGCGAATCTCGTAGCGGCGCAGCCGCTCGCTCAGGAGATGCGCTATCTGCAACCCTACCTGGGGCTTCTCCAGGATGAGGCGCTCAAGGTCTTTGCGGAGCATCATAGAGACCTCCGAGGGTTCCAAAGCCTGGGCGTACGCACCCTGGAGCCGCTGTGCCGTCAGGGTCATCTCGCCGAACATCGTGCCGGCACCTACCACGGCGAGGGTAAACTCCCGATCGTCGTCCGCCACCTTGTAAATCCGCGCCTTGCCCCGCCGCAATATGAACACCTTCTCGGACGGATCATCGGGCGAGTAGAAGATCTCGCCCGTCTCCAGGTGGGCGTCGGGAAGACGTTCGTCGAGACGCCCTATCTCCTCGGTGGAGAGGGACTCGAAGACGTCCACCATGGAGAGGAGCCTGATCCGTTCGCCGCTAAGAGACATAGCCCCCACAGACACACCTTCCGATTGGCTTCCTGCCGCCGGCTGCCAGATACACGCGGTTCTCGCCGAAGTATAAAGCGCGGACGCTACGTCGTGCCACCCATCGACGATCGCGCTTCAAGACTCTACCTCGAACCATGGGGTACGTATTTACGCGGACAGGATACTCTTGCACGATGTAGCGTGATACTCAGAGGTTTCCCTTCCGTCACCTTCGTCGTCCCCCGGTACCATACCTTGGTTGGGCCCCGCGGCTAATATGAACCTAGTATATAAGGATAATAGGTAAAGCAACACAGCCGGTCAACTCCTCGTCCGACCCACTGTGTTTCAGAACACAAAAAACTGTTGAAATGCTTGGCGGATCTCGTCCCTTGGTGGACTCTGTCCTAGGGCGCTCTAGCGGGCACCTTCCGGCGGCGCGGCGGTAAGCACGACCGGTAATACATAGGTGTGTTCACGAGGGAAAGGCGTGAACGCCGGAGGAATGACCCCTTGGAGGTCCTTTCAACGCTCTTGCAACGCTCCCTCAGTAGTCTTTGGAGGTGATCGAAGGCAAAGAAGGTGCAATGATCCACATAAGAGCTCGATGCAGGCCCGTTCTTCTCGTGAGGGATCGAACCCGACTGCTAAACGTGATGGTTAACGAGGTAGTAGCCGACAGGCCCCGCGACTTATAGCAAGACACATAGCTTCAAAGGCACGGATTGCTTGAGAGTCCGAAGTACTGAAAACGAAGCGCGGAAAGGAACTGACAGTAGCAGGGAGACCCTATGACCCTACAGATGGGGAAGAACCAGCCGAGGCGGACACCCGAGCACACACCACGGCAACCACCGGATCCGGTCTCCTACTGGCTGATCGCCGAGAATTGGAACAACAGGATAGAGGCTCTCACTATCCGCACGGACGATGAGCAGGAGACGTTGCCGGTCTTTAGCTCCGAGGAGGAAGCCGAGATATTCCTCCGGTTTGGAGGCGTGCCTGGCGGATGGCGGGCAAGGGAGAGCGGTGCCGGGGAGCTGGTCTCAGTGCTCTCTGGCCCCTGCGCGGGCGTAAAGAAGGTGGCCCTCGACCCGTCACCGGAGATGGTAGTCGTGGGGACGGTTGGGCTCGTTTCGCTCCTTCGGGAAAGCTTCATGAATCTAATCATGGCCAGAAGAGGTGGATCCCCTAGGCTCGGGTGGCCGGAGGAGCAAAGCAGGACAAATCACTCCCTCGAGGCGATGGTGCGCTCAAAGGAATAGAGTGAGTCTACTGCTTATGGGTGGAGCTAGCGCATTGGGTTATGGGCGGACACCATTAAGGGCTTTCGTCTTCGTCGGCGTGGGAAACGAAGAGAAGTGCATGGCCGCCCCGTGCTACATAGAGCTTTGAAACAGCATACGCAAGAAGGGACGTTCGCGTCAGACGAAGGAGGAAGGGGATGTCAGGCGATAGTACTCGTGCTATTGGTAGGGCTTCGATGATTGCCTGGCAGGTCTCGGCGGAGCAGGAAGAGCCCTGGCGGCGTTTCTTGCAGAAGCTTTCGGATCCTCGCTTTGAAGGGTACGCGAAATCTAGGCGACGTCTGGGCATCTTTGCGGAGTCCGTGTGGTTTGCACCGAAGCCTTCTGGTGGAGGGACAGCGGTCGTTTTCCTGGAAGCCGAAGACCCCGAGCGGGCGCTGCGCGAGTTGGTCGCTGAGCTTCATGCATCGGAGACCTCTTTCGACTCTTGGCTTAGAGGGGAGATGCACGAGCTTTTCGGTTGCGATCTCACACAGTTGCCGCGCCCAGCAAGAGGTGAGCTCCTTTTCGCTTGGCGAGAGACCGCGGTCGAGGAGGAGAAGGAGGAGCCAACGTAGGTGACGTGTCCCGACGTCCACTTTGTCGAAGCCAGGCCAGACCCGCTTCACGGTCCGATTGCCACAGGAACTTGCGCAACGCGCCAGTAAGGCCGGGATCGGCTGAATTTCGCTACAAGGGCTTGCGCCCTAGAGGTGGCGCTGCTGGAAGCCGCGCAGCGCCGATCACCGAATCCGCGTCAGCGGCGCTCCAGGTCGAGCGCGACGCTGTTCATGCACCACCTCTGCCCGCCGGCCTCGCGCGGACCGTCGTCGAAGACGTGGCCGAGATGAGAGTCGCAGCGCGCGCAGCGCACCTCGGTGCGGACCATCCCGTGCGCGCGGTCCTCGACCAGTTCGACGGCGTCCGGTGAGACCGTCTCGGTGAAGCTCGGCCACCCGGTGCCCGAGTGGTACTTCGTACGGCTATCGAAGAGGGCGCTGCCGCAGGCGGCGCAGTGGTAGAGGCCCTCGTTGTCGGCGTCCACGTACTCGCCGGAGAACGGAAGCTCCGTAGCCGCCTCGCGCAGGACGGCGTACTGCTCCGGCGAGAGTCGCTCCCGCCACTGCTCGTCGGTGCGGGGCAGTTCATCGTTGACCGCGTCCAGCCCGACCGGGCAGCCAACGCCGGTCCCTCTCAGGCCGCAGTACCCGTTCGGCACCTTGTGCAGGTACTGCTGGTGGTAGTCCTCGGCGTAGTAGAACTGCCCGGCCGGTACGATCTCTGTGGTTATCGTACCGTAACCATCCCGCCTCAGCGCCTCCTCGTAGGCGTCGCGGGTCTCCTCTGCGGCCCTGCGCTGGTCGTCGCCTGCGTAGTAGATCGCCGAGCGATACTGTGTGCCTAGGTCGTTGCCCTGGCGCATCCCCTGCGTCGGGTCGTGGGCCTCCCAGAACACCTTAAGCAACTCCCGATAGAAGACCTTCTCTGGGTCGAAGACGACGAGCACGACTTCCGCGTGCCCGGTCCGGCCGCCGCACACCTCCCTGTAGGTGGGGTTCGGCGTGAAGCCTCCCGAGTAGCCGACCGCCGTCGTGTAGACGCCGTCGATCTGCCAGAACCTACGCTCGGCGCCCCAGAAGCAGCCGAGGCCGAAGACCGCGGTGCTCGAGCCCTCGGGGTATGGCGGCTCGAGGGGCGTCCCGAGCACGGCGTGCCTCTCAGGAACCGCGAACGCCGGCTTCTCCCGGCCGGGAAAGGCCTCGGTGGGCATGACCATCTTGGTCTTGTGGCGACTGAAGAACACTCTCTTGCCTCCCGGAATGTTTTGATGTACCGAATCCCGGCGCTCGCCGAGATTCGCTTCGCAGCGAAGCCGATCATGGCCTCGCCTATTGTGCGCGAGCCCACCTTCGACCCCGTCTCGCGTGGTAGGACCAGGCCCGATATTCGCGCTAGGTCTTACCCCTGCCTTTGCTTGTGCCTCGGGTTCTCGCAAATCACGTGTAAGGCGCTCCGCCTGCGCACCACCTCGCACTTGTCGCAAATGGGTTTGACGCTCGTCCGGATCTTCAAAGTTCTGCTCCTAGCTTCGTCGCTTCTACCTGGACCCGTAAGCGGTGTATCTCCTCCTTCTGTCATCTACGCAAGGTCCCATTTGGCCACCGTCTATAAGACCACCCGAGGAGCCAATTTCTTACCCCTCGCAGCGTGTGCGCCGTCCTAACCGGTTCTGGCTCCGCCGAGTATCTGCTTTTGAGCGTCATGGGTGCCACGGTGGGTGGAAAAAGTGGGGTAGTATCGGCCCTGCGTAGGTGAACGAACGAACAATGGATCGCCGATCTGCGGGAACCGGACACCCCCGGAAGGCGCTTGCGGACCTCTACGACCGGCTCGTACGAGGGCTGGGGGCCGCCCTGGGCGGGTATGGGAGTGGCGCGGTGGCCGACGCCGAGGACTTCGCCCAGGAGGCGCTGATCAAGATAACGGGCAACCTGGACTCCTTCAGGGGGGAGAGCCGCTTCACGACCTGGGCCCAGAAGATAGCCGTCAACGTGGCCCTTACCGAGCTCAAGCGCAGGCGCTGGCGCGACGTGTCCTTGCAGGAGCTGTTCGCCCGGCGCGGGGCGGCCGACCGCGGGCCGGCGGACACCCAGCTTACCCCCGAGCAGCTGGCGCTTCGGAACACGATGCTGCAGGAGTTACGACGCATAGTCGACGAAGAACTTACCCACAGGCAAAGGGAGGCGGTCGTGGCGGTGTTGCTTGAGGGGATGCCCATCTCGGAGGTGGCGAGGCGCATGGGCACCAACCAGAACGCCCTCTACAAGTTGCTGCACGACGCTCGCAAAAAGCTAAAGGGGCGGATGGAAGCCGCCGGCATCTCCTCAAAAGAAGTGCTGGAGGTGTTCGGCGAAGGGTAAGATCCTGAGAGTGTGGCGTGTCTGGCAGTCAGATACGTAGAGAGGAGTTTTGCGATGCTTAAGCGCGGTGAGGTCGTCAAGCTGGTGAAGGCCGTGGCCGAGACCCGCGAGACCGAGATCGGCTGCGACGAGTGCTTCCAGCGGTTGGATAGGTTCGCCGAGGCGGAGCTCTCCGGCTTGGATGCGACTGCAGCGATGCCCCTGGTTGGCGATCACCTCGACAAGTGCGCGGACTGTCGTAGCACGCTCGAGGCGCTCCGAAGGGCCGTGCGCAGTACGTAGAAGATGGGTCCCGCGGGAGCCCACCTCCATACTAGTTGGCCAAACGCGCGAAGTAACGATGCGGTGCCCTGGTCTGATTCCCCACAATCTAGGGCTGTCTTGGACGGGGCTACAGCACCTCGATCTCGTCGCCCACCCGGATCATGCCGGTCTCTATCACCCTTGCGCAGGTACCGCCACGACCCTTTAGGGCCTGCGTCATACCCGGTTCGGTAAGGCGTTCTACGTGCCGGCAGACTGAGCGTGGTCCCCGGTACTCGAAGAGGACCTCACCGACGCGGAACTGCTCGCCCCGTCGTAGGGCCTTCAGGTCTATCCCTGACGTGACGACGTTGCGCCGGGGCTCGCCGTTTTTCACGCCCACTCCGGTCTCTCGCTCGATGTCGTCGAGGTCCTCGGCCACGATGAAGGTTACTTCGCAAACCCTGCCGAAGCGGCTCCAGTGCCCGGTCCCGGCGCAGTAGCGGTCGCCCTCCAGACCGCAACCTTCGAGGGCGGTGGCCGCCTGGACACCCTCCATCCTTGCGCCACCCGCCGGAGCGACGAATATGCCTTCCACGAAGCCCGCCATTACCGGCCTTCCTTCAATCGTTGTTCCTCTCTTTCGATGGGTATACCAGCATCTTGGGTGAGCAATACCGCATACACCGATCAGGCAACCCCCACATCCCGATGTCACGACCGTCGCCGTCGCCAGGTCTCCCTTTGCGGGCTTGTTCTAGGCGCGGGCGAAGGGCTTCGAAGCGTGGCGGACCGTGGCTCCGTTGCGCGCGGGCACGACGTCCGCACTGGCCTGGAGGACATCGCCGTCCTTCCCGACGGCCGCGAGACCTCGTGCAACGGCGAGCTGGTCGCCCCGCTACTGTTGGCGAGGGGCGCATGAGGGGCCCTCGTGTGTTTGCTACGGTCATTCGTCGCACCCCGATCTTGCCGACTGGCGACGATCGCGACCGTCGACGCCGCTGGCTATCGCCAGGCGCGCGGGACGCCCGTAGATTCTTTCAAAGTGCCCCCCTAGCCCCGACTTGGTGGGATCGAGGACCGGCAGAACGCGAGCGACGAAGTCGCGAACGCCGGCTCAGTACGCAGGAATTCCCCGTGCATCACCCAGCGCGTATCCGCCAATTCGACAGGATCGGGGCGGAGTTCGCGCGAGTGCGCGTCGGTCCTAGCCGGTCGGCCGTAGGACACCACTAGAAGAGCGGCGGGTTGCGGCTCGTCCGCCGGCGGGAGCGCGGTCCGCGAGGGATGCCCCAAGAACGTCCCCCGCGAGCGCGATCCCCCGATGCCGATTGCTCGCGTGCCCGGTCCCCCATCCGCGGACGCGGGTCCCGCCTCAGAGGGCCTCCGAGTAGGGAAAATGGCCTGTTTGAGGACCCTCGACGCCCGGCTTGGTTGGCCTCTCTGCGGGCGTAGCCTCCCAGTCTCGTCGCCTTTGGCCAGCCGCCCTCGCCCGGGCGCCTACCTAAGCGCGACTGACTTGCGCGGAGCCGTACCAGCTCATGCCGCCGGTGCCCGGCTGGAGCGAACGGTCAGCTGGCGACGCTTCGCGGGTTTGCCGGCGTCACGAGAAGTCTTCCCTTAAAGTTTCGCCGGTCACGGGGCTCGGAGGCCGGCGCCGGGGTGGCACGCGGCCGGGCGGCTGATTGGGGGCACGGCGGGACGGCGCCGGCGGGATCTGACGCGTCGTCGGCTCGTCGGGCGCGAGCGAGACCGCTTCGCCGTGGTGAGCGACCTCGAGCGGGGCGCCTCGCAGCAGGGTGTAGCTGGCCTGCCAACGGTCCACCTCGACCCGAACGCAGCGGCCTCCGAAGAGGAGGCGGAAGGCGAGGCGGGAGAGCCCTCGCGGGAGCCTGGGCGCGAAGCTCAGGGAGCCTTCGTGGTCGCGCATGCCGCCGAACCCGGCCACCGCGGCGATCCAGGCGCCGGCCAGCGAGCCCAGGTGCATGCCGTCGCGGGTGTCGTGGCGGAGGTCTTCGAGGTCGAGCAGGGCGGCCTCGGCGAAGTAGTCGTGGGCCAGCTCGAGGTGGCCGAGCTCGGCCGCGACCACCGCCTGAACGAACGCCGACAGCGAGGAGTCGCGGACCGTCAGGGCCTCGTAGTACTCAAAGTCTCGTGCCTTCTGCTCCGGCGAGAAGGCATCCCCCCTCGTGTAGAGGGCCAGCACCAGGTCGGCCTGCTTGACGACCTGCTTGCGGTAGAGGTCGAAGTACGGGAAGTGCAGCAGCAGCGGATACCGATCGGGTCCCGTGCCAGCGTAGTCCCAGACCGCGTGTTCGGTGAACCCTTCGGCCTGGGGGTGCACCCCGAGCGCCTCGTCGTAGGGGACGAGCATGGCCCGGGCCGCCTCCCTCCACGCGGCCGCCTCCCCCGAGCCGAGCCCGAGCTGCCGGGCACGCTCCGGGTGGCGCTCGGCGGCGTCGGCCGCCGCGAGGAGGTTTCTCTGCGCCATGAGGTTGGTGTAGACGTTGTTGTCGGCGATGGCGCTGTACTCGTCGGGGCCGGTGACGCCGTCGATGCGGAAACCGCCGCCGGCGTCGTGGTGGCCCAAAGAGAGCCAGAGCCTGGCGGTCTCGACGAGCAGCTCCAGGCCGGCCTCGCGCTCGAAGGCCTCGTCGCCGGTCGCGCTCTGGTAGCGGACGACCGCCTCGGCGATGTCGGCGCCCACGTGGAAGGCGGCGGTGCCGGCCGGCCAGTAGCCCGAGGCCTCCTGGCCGCGGATGGTGCGCCAGGGGAAGGCGGCGCCCTCAAGCCCCAGGACCCGGGCCCGCTCGCGGGCGAGGTCGAGCGTGGCGTGGCGCCAGCGGAGCGCATCACCGGCAGCGCGTGGGGCGGTGTAGGTGAGGGGCCGAAGGACGAACGTCTCGGTGTCCCAGAACGTGTGCCCGTCGTAGCCCGGCCCGGTCAGCCCCTTGGCCGGTATCGCCCGCCCCTCCGCTCGAGCGCCCGCCTGGAGGGTGTGGAAGAGCGCGAAGCGGAGCGCCTGCTGGAGCTCTGCGTCCCCCTCGAGCTCCACGTCGGCGCCCTCCCAGAAGTCGTGGAGGTAGGCCCTTTGGGCGGCGAGGAGCCCCTCCCAGCCGGTGCGGCGGGCGTCGGCGAGAGCAGCCTCGACCTGGTCGCGAACCGCCGGCAGGGAGCGCCGGCTCGACCAGCCGTACCCCAGGAACTTCACCAGCCGCAGGCGCTGCCCCGGCTCGAGTTCCGTGGCGACCGTGACCCGCCCGAGGTCCTCGCCGCTCTCCGTGGTCGTCTTCGTGACAATCGGCCCTTCGACGATGTGGTCCATCCCCGCGGCCATCCGCAAGTCGCTCTCCCTCGTGGAGTGCACGAGCACGACCCTGGCGTCGTGGTCGGAGAAAAGTTCGGAGCGAAGCGCCGCGCCAACGCCGGAGCCGGCGCGGGGGTCTCCCCCGACGGCGGCCGGCAGCGGCTCGTTGGCCACGAGCTCGGACTGCACCACCATCCTCGCCGGAGCGCCGAGCGGCTCGACCTCGTACAGGATGGCGGCAACCGCGCGCTGGGCGAACGAGACGAGCCGTACCGAGCAGATGCGCACCGCTTGCCCCCCCGGGGAGACCCAATCGGCCCGTCGCCGGAGCACCCCGGCGCGGAGGTCGAGAACGCGCTCGTGTGCACGCAGCCGCCCATAGCGGACATCGAACGGCTGGTCGTCCACGAGCAGCCGGATTATCTTGCCGTTGGTGACGTTGAGGAGCGTCTGCCCGGCCTCCGGGTAGCCGTAGCCCGCTTCGGCGTAGGGCAGCGGCCGCGTCTCGTAGAAGCTGTTGAGGTACGTGCCCGGGATACCGTGGGGCTCGCCCTCCTCGAGGTTCGCTCGCAGCCCTACGTGCCCGTTGGAGAGGGCGAAGACCGATTCGCTCTGGGCGAGCATAGCGAGGTCCAGCTCGGTCTCGCGGACGGCCCACGGCTCGGCCGGGAAGCAGCGGTGTTGGATCACCGGTCCCCCAAGAGCTCCGAGAGATCCGAGACCACGATGCTCGCGCCGTGCTCGCGCAGCGCCTCGGCCTGCCCGACACGGTCGACTCCCACGACCCACGCGAAGCCCCCCGCGCGCCCCGCGGCCACGCCGGCGAGGGCGTCCTCGAATACGGCGGCCTGCGCGGGCGCCACGCCGAGCCCCCGCGCGCCGGCCAGGAAGGTGTCGGGCGCCAGCTTACCCCTTAGTCCCTCGCGCTCGGCTACCACCCCGTCGATGCGGGCCTCGAAGTACCCCTCTATGCCGGCGGCGACCAGAACGTCTCGGGTGTTGGCGCTCGAAGAGACGACGGCGCGCCCGAGGCCCGCCTTGCGCGCGGCCTCCAGGTAGCGCACCGAGCCCGCATAGGCCCGAACGCCCGCCTCTCGGATCATACGCAGGACGAGAGCGTTCTTGCGGTTTCCCAACCCGGAGACGGTCTCGGCCTCCGGTGGGTCGCCGTCGGCGCCGTCGGACAGCTCGATACCCCGCGCGGCAAGAAACGACCGCACCCCGTCACGACGCGGCTTGCCGTCGACGTACCGGGCGTAGTCGTCAACCGGGTCGAACGGTACGAACCTCTCCCCCGTTCGATCCGCACGCTCGCCGAGGTACCCGTCGAACATCTCCTTCCAGGCCGCGTCGTGGACCGTCGCCGTAGGGGTCAGCACGCCATCGAGGTCGAACAGGCACGCCCGCACGCTACCTGGCAAGCCGATCACGGCGCCCCCGTGCATCTGTCCAGACCTCCTTGGGGCGGATCGCGGATCTGTACCGTGTCCCATGCAGTACTCCCTCCTTATGTCGGGTTCGTCTCGATGAGAGCATGGGCTTCCAGTAAGGTACGGATCGTACTACTCGACGGGCTTCCCCGCAGCCCGGATCAGACGATGCACTACCTCTGGCAACGTACGAGGATCGTCCACGACGTGACTGCGATCAAGCACCTCCGTGTCGCGGAACTTCTGGCGGGTGAGACTGGTCGTGGCGGCGATTACCTCCCCCCCGGCGGCGAGCGCCGCCCTGACCCCCGCCGGAGAGTCTTCGATGGCCAGGCACTCCCTCGGCCGGATCCCGAGCTCTCAGGCTACCAGGAGGTGCATCTCGGGGTCGGGTTTCCCATGCTCGACATCTTCGCGGGTGACGACCACGTCGAACTCGTCCGCCAGTCCAAGGACGCTGAGCACGCGCCAGGCGTGTTCGCGGTGGGATTGGGTGGCCAGGGCCGTCGAAAACCCCTCTCCCCGGACGCTGCGGAGCAGGGCTATGCTGCGCGGATAGGGGTGCTCTTGGATCAGTTTCGGGTCGCCGAGCATCTTCTCGTAGATGCCGAGCCTGATCCGGACGTATGCCTGCCACGGCCTGTCCACCCCAAACTCCGCCACACGCGGCCGGGCCGCGTCCTCAAGCCCGAAGCCGCGCATCAGGTCGACGGCGACCTCCTGGCGCGAGAGACCCACCAGGCCTCCGAAGCCCGCGACCACTTCTCCTTCGGAGAGGCAGGGGCGCAGCTCGGTGGCGGCGCGGGCGTAGGAGAGCTTTGAGCTCCTCGGTTTTGACGAGCGTACCGTCGAGGTCGAACACGAACGCCCGGATCACGTCGGATCCGTCCGATCAGTCGTCTGGACTCTCTCTGTAACGTGCGAACGTTTCTGCACGATAGGGCCACTTTCCCAAGCCGCCTCCGGCGACGACCGCCTCAAAATGGGCTCGTAAGACGATGCGGCCTTCCTGGCCCTTACTGCCCCATCTTCGCGTGACGGACCGATCGCGTCAGTCATTCTGCACGCTACCGTCTGTAGGGTTCGAGCGTCACGGTCCCATGGGGGTTTCGGCTCATAAGGTCCCACGCCCGGTTCTCCTGCATGAGGGAGCTCCCGGTGATCCTTAGCGCGATGCCCAAGCACCCTACTCCTCGAAGTTCTCCTCATGCTTTGGCCCCTTACCCTAAGTACGGTTGCATCCCTAGACGCGCCACTCCCTAGCGATAGGGGATGTAGTTCTCGGCCATGTCGGCGAAAGCGCGGGCTATGATCCCCTGCGAGTCGGGATCACCCCGGTAGATGGCCCGTGTGAACGCCACCGCTTGATCGAAACCCACGTGCGGCGGCAAGGGCGGCACGTCGGGATCCACGATTGCCTCGTAGAGGACCGGCCTCTCCGACGCCCACGCCTCGTCCCACGCCGCTTCGACATCGTCCGGACTATCCACCCGAATCCCCTTGAAGCCTAGCATCTCGCCGTAGCGGGCGTACTCGAAGTCCGGCAGTCCTTGAGAGGGCTCGTACTTGGCGTCGCCTGCGGTGGCGCGCTGCTCCCAGGTGACGAAGTTGAGGTCGCGGTTGTTGAGTACAAGCACGATGAAGCGTGGGTCTTCCCAGCTCTTCCAGTACTTCTTTACGGTGAGCATCTCCGCGAGCCCGTTCATCTGCATCGCTCCGTCCCCCACGAGCGCTATGGCTGGACGGTCGGGGTGGGTAAACTTGCCCGAGATCGCGTAGGGCATCCCGCCTCCCATAGAGAGTAGTGTCCCCGACAGCGAGCCCTTCATGGATGGCTTGAGCCTCACGTCCCTGGCGTACCAGCCCGTGGCCGTCCCGCAATCGCAAGAGACGATGACGTCGTCAGGCAGCCTGGGGGAAAGCTCCCAGAAGACCCTCTGCGGGTTGAGCGGATTCCCCCTGTTCATGGCCCTGGCCTCCACGACCTTCCACCACTTCTCGACGCCACGCTCCACCGTCTTTCGCCAGGAGCGGTCGGTCTTCCTTTCGAGGAACGGCACGAGGGCCCGCAAGGTCTTCTTCGAGTCGCCCACCAGGTTGGCCTCGGTCGGGTAGCGAAAGCCCAACCACTTGCCGTTTATGTCGATCTGGACTCCCCTTGCCTGCCCCTCTTTGGGCAGGAAGTCCGAGTAGGGCATGTTGGTGCCAACCATTAGCAGGGTGTCCGCACCCTGCATCAGGTCCCACGAAGGCCCCGTGCCGAGGAGGCCAATGGCGCCCGTCACCCACGGCTCGTAATCGGAGACGACGGCCTTTCCGAGCAGCGCTTTGGCCACGCCGGCCCCGAGTATGTCCGCGACCTCGGCGACCTCGTCGGTCGCGTGCAGGGCGCCCTGGCCGACGAGCATCGCCACCTTCTCACCCGAGTTCAGGACCTCGGCAGCACGTTCGAGATCGCGTTGTGCCGGCACGACCTCGGGGGTGGTGTAGTCCGTCGAGGAGCGCAGGCGAGCGTGTTTGCGCGGCGGCTCGGGCACCGAGCGCTCTTCCTGCAGGTCGTTTGGGATAACTAGCGCGGTGACCGTTCTCTCGGCCATGGCGATGCGGCACGTGCGATCTATGAGGTGCCTCATCTGGGCCGAGTCCACGGCGAGTTGCACGTAATCGGAGGCGACGTCCTTGAAGAGATTGCCCAGGTCCACCTCCTGGTAATAGGAGCCGCCCAAAGCAGTCCGGGGCTGCTGGCCCACGATGGCGAGGACGGGTTGGTGGTCCATCTTGGCATCGTAGAGGCCGTTTAGGGCATGGATGGCGCCGGGCCCGCTCGTGGTCAGGCAGACGCCGAGCTCACCCGTATGCTTGGCGTGGGCGCACGCCATGAAGGCGGCCATCTCCTCGTGGCGTGCCTGCACGAAGTCCATCCCGCCCTCTTCGGCACCGCCGGCCTTCCTGAGGGCAGTGGTCAGGCCGTTGATGCCGTCGCCGGGGTAGCCGTATATCCTCCTCACCTCCCACTCTCTTAGACGCTCGATCACGAAGTCGGCTACGGTGTGCGCCACTATCTGCCCCTTTCTAGTTACGTGTTTATGGGTTTATGGCTAGCTTCCCTGGCGTCCAGCGGGTAAGGCGTGCTAGGACCGCTAGGATACGTATTACATCGCGTACCGGTCTCCCCTCGGTTACGGGTTGAGCACCGCGAGGTCGTCGACGCTATTTGGGACGCCGACTTTCACGAACAAGGCCCGCACTAAACGTCGTCCGGAGGGTCGTCCCACTTCCTGTGCCACCTCTCACTCTCCTCCTCTTCGTGGCGCAGGTGCGCGTCCAGCTCACGGAGGTGTTCGTCCATCTCGTGTAGGTGATCCTCCATACGCCGCAGGTGCCCCCGAATCTGGTGCAAACGTTCCTGCCGCTGGACCCGGTAGGCGCGCTCCTCCGGCCCTCGTCCACGATCGCTACCCGACATGAGATCAAACCTCCCCTAACGCGCCCTGAACGAGCGCGTCGATACCTGCGATGTTCCCGATGAGGTCGTTGGGTATGTCGTGGCGGCGGGTCAGGTAAGAGGTTGCGTTGTAGCTCACCAGGACCTCGTCGTTGCTGTCGCGCCAGACAAGGACCTTAAGCGGCAGGTCAATCGCGAGCAGCGGAGAGGCCACCATGAGGGGGGTGCCGGCCTTGGGACTGCCGAAGATGAGGAGCTTCGCGCCTTGCATCTTCAGGCCGACCCGCTCCGCCGCTCCGCCGTGGTCGATGAGCGCGAACTCGTCGAGGCCCTTCATACGCACCGTCGCCCGAAGAGACTCGAGCGTCTCCGAGACCGAGGGGTAGGGGCTCACCTTCGTTACGATTCCATTCTCGTCGCCGTTGCTCTTGGTCGGCATCGTGTGCTCCTTTCCCCGATCTTCTTTCTTCTTCTGCGGATCCAACGCCTCGCTCGGTCGCCTCCACTGCACGGGCCGTGACGCATCGTAAAATTACCGCCGGGGCGTGGCGGGGGCGTGGCGGGATTCGGATCGCCGGATTACGGCGTCGCGGTTGCCGACGCCCCTCTTGTGCTTGTCTCGTCGGGACAGAGGTCTCCGCACGTTGCTACTCGCGCCCGTGCGCCTCGATTCGTCGCCGCACGACGGCCGGCAGCGAGCGAGGGTCGTCTCCCAACGTGGAGCAGTCCAGTAGGTTAGTGTCTCAAAATTTCTGGCGGGTGAGGGCGGTGGTACGACGATCACCTCCATGCCAGCTGCAAGGGCCGCCGCGACCCCGACTTGGGACGAGGACGCCGTGGGGGCCGGCATCGCGCTGCGGGAGGGGAGAAGCAGACGAAACCGACCCCCCCGGCCAACTCTGACACTACGACGCCGCCGTGGCAAGACCGTGGCAGGGGAGAAAATCAGCCCGGAGAAAATACGCCTTGGCGCCGACTCGAAACGGGCGGAGCATCTCATTCATCGGTGTCCTGTCCTCCGGCGTCTTCATTGCATTCGATCTGCCGCGGCTCCTCACCCGGGAAGGCGAGGAAATCGTACTGCGGGGCGTCGAAGCCGCGCATGTCCATGGCGAGCGCCGGCCGTCGCTGTCGTCCGCCTTGGCCGTAGACGTACCCTGAGGTCCCGTCACGCTTTCCGTAGTGGGTGACGCCGATCGTGAACATGCACTGGTCGAAGAGGTCGAACTCCTCCACTGGTTCCTTCAGATCGTCGACGTCCTCGCGCAGGGAAGCCACCTCCTGCTGGAGGTCATTGAGCCTTTCTTGGGGGAGGGTTTGGTCTCTGCGGCCCGTGCTTCGACACCGCCGAAAGCGGCCAGGGCCATGGCCAGTGCCAAGATCAGCGCCATCGTACCGGCCAGGGCGAGAAGGAACTGTTGGCGCATCGTCGGTCCTTTCGGTTGGAGAGTAAGCACCCTTCGCCGGATCGGCTTGGGAAGGTAACCGCGCAGCGAGGCCGTTCTCAGTCAACACCCTCCCCCGGTTCGTGCCTACACTCGTGACCGCTGAAAGGGCGATCGCGGCCTATGAAGGCGAGGAACTCGTAGTCCGGGTCGTCCCACTCGCTGCTGTCTATGGCAATGGCCGGCCCGTAGCCCGACTCGGCTCCCTTCTCTCCGAAGAGGTAGCCGAAGTGCCGGTCCGCGTCCCCGTACTCGGTGACGGGTACCCACGAGAGGCACGATTCCCACTCGTCGAAGCGTTCGGACATCCGTTCGAGATCTTTGGCCCTCTCCTTGAGTTGCTCCACCTTCCTCTCGAGCGTTCGCACCTTGGCCTCGCGGGAAGATACAAGCTCCTGCGAGGAGGACACGAAGGCCGTTTGTATCTCGCCCGGCGCCTCGACCGAGGCGTCTTCGGCGATTCCCCCGGGCTGGGCCGGCTGTGGCAGTCGTCGCGGCGGGCGAACTTGAGGAACGCGTAGTCGGGCCTTTCGTCTTCCGGGTTTACGGCGAGCGCCGACAGGTAGGTCGGCCCCGTTCCGTCCCTCTCGGCGTAGCCGTAGCCATAGCGGTTGTCGGAATCCCCGACTTCGTTTACCGGTACCAACGAGACACACGATCTCCACCAGGCGTAGCGGTCGGATATCTGCTCCATGAGCGCCACCTGTCCTTCGAGGTTCTTGACGCTCCTCTGCAGCCCAGTCACCGTCGGCTCGGAGCTCGGCTGGCGCTCCTCCTGCAGCATGCCGGGGACGTACACCGCCACCGAGATTAGCGCGGCGGCGCAGAGCAAGGCGAGGATGAGTAGGTGGCGCACGCGGGTCTCCTTCCCGTCGTATCGATATTTGTTGGCGGCGCCGTGCCCAAGGCGCTCACGGCTGGGGTTCTGCTTCGAGTTCTCGAGCAGGGAGCGGTCCAACGTGCTTCCCGTCAGGACGAAGCCGCGTTCGTCGAGTTCGACGTTCCCTCCGAGCCAGCCAGTGTTGGCCTCGGCACCGATAAAGACGAACAGCGCTCAGGCCCCGAAAATTCGACGCGCCCGAGCGGTTGTCCCGGACTACGAGCCCGTCAAGGCGGTCTTCTCCCACGATTTCTCCAACTTCAGCGTTGGCGAGCAGCTCGATGTTCCCGGCGGCCGTGATCCTGTCGAGGAGATACCTCGACATGCTCTTGCCCAGGTCGCCGCCCCTTATGAGGAAGTAAACCGTCCGCGTACGTCCCGCCAGGAACAACGCCGCCTGGCCGGCGGAGTTGCCCCCGCCGACGACCGCGACCTCCTCGCCTTCGCACCGCTGCGCCTCGGCCTGCGTGGCGGCGTAGTGGACGCTCACGCCCTCGAAACGCCCGAGGTTTTCCACCTCCAGCCTGCGGTATCGGGCCCCGCTCGCGGCGATCACGCTGCGCGCCGCGACCTCGCCGCCATCGGAGAGCTCGATCAGGTAGGTGCCGTCCTCTTTCCTGAGCCCGGTCGCTTCCTGGCGTACGGCGGTGCGGGCACCGAACTTGTCGGCCTGGACCAGGGCGCGGCTTGCCAGCTCGAAGCCGGAGAGCCCCGCCGGGAAGCCCAGGTAATTCTCTATCCTGGAGCTAGTGCCCGCCTATCCTCCCTGGGCGACCGACTAGAGGGCGAGGGTGGAGAAGTCCTCCGAAGTCCCGTAGACCGCCGCGCCCAGGCCAGCGGGACCCGCCCCCACCACGACAAGCTCGTAGGTGCTGTCCTTGGGCGCGTCCACCCCGAGACCTATGGCCCGAGCGAGATCGGCGTTCGTCGGGTTCTTAAGCACGTCTTTGCCCTGCCAGATGGTCACGGGCGTCTCCGGTGGCTTCGCTCCGAACCGCTCGAGCAAGGCTTCGGCCTCGGGGTCCTCCTCGAGCTCGATCCAAGCGTGGGGCAGTTGGTTGCGGGCCGCGAACTCCCTGAGGCGCGTCGCATCGCCCGAGTGGCGCGAGCCTATTATCCTCAGGCCCAGGCCGGCCCTCATCCCGATCGAACGTCTGGCCAGGAAGGTCTTGAGGATAATGTCGGAGAGGGCGGGCTCCTCGGTGACGACCTCCTTCAGCCGCTCGCGAGGAATCGCCAGTACCTCCCCGCCCTCGCGCACCACGGCCGAGAGGTACAGCGCCTGGGCGGTAAGCATGTTCAACTCGTCCACGAAACTACCCGCCTCGAGGACCCCCATCGTCCGCGCCTCACCGGCGAAGTCGTCTATTACCTCCACCACGCCGTCGAGGACCACTATGAAGTCGTTTTCGGCGTCGCCCGCCTTAACGAGCACCTGCCCGGCCTCGCTCTTCCTTGTCTGTCCGTAGCGCCTGAGAACCTCGATCTGGCCTTGCGTCAGCATCGTGGAGACGGGTCTGCGCATCTCGTTCCTCTCCCTCCCCGAGATCAGGGGCTCTTTTCGGTCGATTCCTGCTTTAGCAGCTCCCAAAGGCCTAGGGTGGGCCAAGGGCTTCCGCCGGCGGTCGACGTGGGCGCCTCCTTGGAGCTCTACCTCGTCCATCCTCGGCATCCCCCGTGGGACGGTTTTGGGGTGCTGCTCGAGACGTGCTTCCCGTGTTGGACGGCGACTTCGGCCCACCGACAGCGACCGGGCCTCGCGGGGCCGGCCTCGTATTATTCACGCAACCCTCCTTCCGGTACCCTACGCGGGGTTGAACGGGGAATAGCCTTCGAATCGCCAGCGTAGCGGGACGGCGCCCCGGGTCTCGACGACCTCCTCGACCCTAAACTCGACCACGCGCTCTGCCCCTGCGAACCTCGCTGCGCGTCTCGCGTCCCAGACGATGCGGGCATCCCCCGTGAGTTGCAGGGTCCCCCCACGCTCGAAATCCAAGAACAGCAGCCCGGCGCTCGGGTTGACGGCTATGTTGCCCAAGGTGTTGAACATGGTGTTGCCGGAGTAGTCCGGGAACTCCAGCGTGTTCTCATGCAGGAAACGGACGAAGCGGGGGTTGCCGCCGCGGTGGGAGGCGTCGGCCCCGCCCTCGGGGTGGGCGCTGGCTATGAAAAAAGTGTCGGCGTCGGAGACGAGGCGGCGCTGCTCGCCCGTGAGCCCGCGGGAGCGCAGGGCGGGCCCGTCCTGCAAGGCGGTTTCGGCCTCGACGGTCTCCGGCTCGCGCGCCTGGATGTACTTCGGACAGTTAGCGTAGATCTGGCGGGCCCGCACGTGGATGCCGTCGGGGTGTCCCTCGGCCTCCCCGTTCAAACGCAACCTGCTCCGGGTGGCGAGGTCGATAGCGAGCACACCGACTTCGGTACCTGTTCTCAGCAGGGCCCCCGCCAGCGGGTCGCCAGGGAACGGCGCGGCGTCGATCCTCACGGTTCGCTCGTCCAGCGCCCGCACGAAGCCACTCTCGCCGGTGAGCAGGGAGGCCCACACCCGGCCGTCCAAGTCGACCGAGGCAACCACCATAAACTGCTCCTCCAGGAACTCGCGCGCCGCCCGCGAGATGGTGGGATGGATGCTGTTGCCTACGCGCTCTGCCATCGCGCGCACGCCGACACGCTCCTGAACCTCGATCTCTCCTGGGTGGTACTTTGCTCTCACGTCGTACTCTTCTCGTCCGGCCTCGCCATCGCCCTTTGCCTTGCGGATTCCGCCTTCGAGGATTTGGGCGGCGCCGGCTTATGGCCCCTCCGGCGGCACTCGCGTCCCTTCGCCCGACGCCTCGCGCGAGGCCATAAGCAGCTCGCCGCCCGCCACGCGTGGCAACCGCGCGAAGTCGCAGCCGAACAGCCTGCGCATCTGCGTCCCGTACCACGAGGTGAAAGGGCTGTTCGGTGTTGCCAGCTCGGTCGCCAGCTCGCGCAGCGCCCGCCCTGGATCTTCGGCCTCCAGGTAGACGACAGCAACCCCACCACCGGAGGGTCTGGGTACGAGCCAAGTGGACTCGGAGGAGATACCCAGGTGTCGCCTCAACTCGGCGTACTCCTCCGAGCGGGAACCCGAAAGCTCTTGAAGAAAGCGCCGAAAGGGCTCTTCTCTATCCGCCGGGACATCCCAGGCCAACAGCGAGAACCCCCTACCCATCATCGTCAGCACCACCGTCGTTCGCCGTGGGCACTCCCTCCTGTCTCGTGTGTCTGCCCTCGCTCTCGTGCGCCGTCACGAACGTGTACGCTCGTGCTCCTCATTTCGACCTTCCTAGATGAGGCTGTACTATCGTGGCGAATGCGCGCTCAAGCGAAGCCCACCGAAGTTACCGTACCAACGCGGCGTGGCGGAAGCGTGGCACGAGAAAGAAGGCGATGAGCTTCGAGGCGCAGCCGCTGGGTATCAGGCTGCTAGGTCTCCCTGAGGTAAGCTTCGAGGGGCGGCCCCTGCGGTCCTGGAGAAGGGAGGCGCTCTCGCCCTCGTGCAAACTGGCTGCCGAAGGAGGGCGGATCCCGCGCCGGTCGCGCATTTTCGCGCTTCAGCCCGGTAGAGATGCCGTTTCGCCATCGGACGGGCACCCGTAGATGCGGGAGACGCCCACGCCTCGAGGCATTCGATCAGGTGGCTGGCTACGTTCCGCGTCACGTCGTGCTCTCTTAGTCCCGGTGTTCAAACCCTGGGCCGGGTCGTCCCGTAACGCACCCATCGACACAGCCTGGTTACTCGGGCAACAAGGATATACGCACCTAGTAGCAAGACTCACAAGGACCACGTGTGACCGATAAGGGCCGCTATGTGTTAGGTCTCCTGCGTAGCTAAGGCCGACCCCGCTCCGGGACGCTCCCCATGGGCGATCGCGAAGATGTGAGCTCAAGACCACCCTAGCACCATTGACGTGCAAGAGCATCGCGTCACGACGCGCCGATGTTCCTGTGTTTTCGGGCACAGTATGCGCGCACGCACGATATCGCCGATTCTTCATTGATCGGGGTGTATCCTTATCTAACATGTTCGTCACCAACGTGTCAGGCACGAAGCCGCCGCCTCACCGGGGCGCGATGGGGCGTGTCACAATGAGAAAACGATGATCCCAGAGGCAAAACCCTTGAGCGTTAGGCTGCTGGGTCTCCCTGAGGTGAGCTTCGAGGGGCGGTCCCTGCGGCCCAGGAGGAAGAAGGCTCTCGCGCTTCTTTGCTACCTGGCCACCGAGGAAGGGCCGCGCCACAGGAGGGAACTGGCCGAGCTCTTTTGGCCAGAGAGCGAGGAGCGGCCCGCCCGTACAGACCTGCGCAGCATCCTCAGCAAGCTCAGGAAGGCCCTGGGCGAAGACGACACCAGCGAAGGGGTCCACCTGCTCGCCATCGACGGCGACCTCCTCGGGGTGGAGCCGCAAGGGGTCGAGCTGGATCTTCGGGGGCTCGAGGCGGCCGTTTCGCTCGCTCGGAGGGAGGTCTCGGGAACCCCGCCGGGGGGCGACAGCGCGGAGGACGCCGCGGGGCGACGGGACGCGACCGCACGTCTGGAGGATGCCCTGGGGATCTATCGGGGCGAGTTCATGGAGGGCTTCACGCTGGAGGACGCCCCCGAGTTCGAGCTGTGGCTTGAGGCCGAACGAGCGAGGTGGCGCGCCCTTTTCGGAGAGCTTTGCGAGGGGGTGTCGAGGCTTCAGGCCGGTGCGGGCCGGCTGGAGGAGGCGACCGGGACCTCCCGTCTGTGGACGACCCATGCGCCTCTGGAGGAGGCGGCGCACCGGCGTCTGGTGGAACTTTTGTCCTCCACGGGCGACGGTGAGGGTGCCCTTGTGGCCTACGAGGGCTTCCGCAGGGCCCTTGCCAGGGAGCTGGGGATCGAGCCCTCACCCCAGATGCGCGAACTGGCCGATCGCATGCGGGAAGAGGTCGAGCAGAGGGCCCCTTTGGGCGCGAGCCTGGCGCACTCGGCGGCCGCGGGCCCCCTGTCGGCGCTCGACGTGCCGTTCGCCGGCCGGGGTGAAGTGTTCGGCGCGCTCGTCTCCGAGTACCACGCCGCCCTCGCGGGAGAGGCGCGGGTGGTGGCCGTCTTGGGCGAGGGCGGGATCGGCAAGACGCGCCTTGTCGAGGAGTTCCTGCCCTGGGCCAAAGCCCGGGGAGCGGACGTCCTGCAAGGAGCGGCCTCCGAAGAAGCGCGACTGTCCTACGGGCCGCTGGTCGAGGCCATAAGGCCCCGCGTGGAACGAGAGAGGGCACCCGACGATCTGCTGGAGGACGCTTGGCTCTCCGAGCTCAGCAGGCTGCTGCCGGAGCTCAAGGAAAGGTACCCCGACCTTCCACCGCCGCTTTCGGGAGAAGGCGAGACGACCAAGGCCGGCCTCTTCGAGGCGATCGCGCGGGCGGTGGGGGCCCTGGCCTCCCGCGCCCCGGTGGTCCTTTTCCTGGACGATTTGCAGTGGGCCGACGCCGCCACCCTGGAGGTGCTCGGCTACGCGGGGAGGCGCTGGACCGAGCAAGGAGCGCCCGTCCTGCTGCTTATCGCCGCGCGACCGGAGGAACCGGAGGCCGGTTCCTCCTTTGCGAGCTGGTTCTCGTCCCTGGAGAGGAGGTTGCCCGCACGGAGTCTGACGCTTGGTCCGTTGGAGGCCGAGGACGTGGACCGCCTGCTACGAATACTGGCGGGCGTCGGCCTCGACTCTGCCGCGCCTCCGGAGAACCCAGGGGTCCCGGACTCACTGCGATCCGAGTTTGAGAGCTTCGGGGATCGGCTCGCTGCCGAGACCGGCGGGCAGCCCTTCTACCTAGTCGAGACGCTAAAGGCGCTCCTCGAGGAGGGAAAGCTCGTTGCGCGAGCCCGTCCTGATGGGGGGGTCATTGTCGGGGTTAGCCCCGCCTTGCGGGCGGGGGGTGAAGCGAGTAGCCTGTTGCCCCAGAGCGTGCGGGAAGTGATCATGTCCCGGCTCTCCCGTCTCTCCCCCGTCGGCTCCGACCTGCTGGCCGCGGGAGCCGTGCTGGGACGAGGCTTCGGATTCGACCGGGTGCTGGCCGTGGCCGGTCTGGAAGAAGCGGAAGGTCTGAGGGGGCTCGACGAGCTGACCGAGCGCCGTATCCTGCGAGAGGACGGTGACGGCAAAGGAAGGGCGTCGCTGCTGCAACACGGCGCCACCTACTCCTTTTCCCACGAGAAGATCCGGCAGGTGGCCTACACCGGGGCCGGGCAGGCGCGCCGGCGGGTGCTGCACCGGAGGGCTTTCGAGACGCTCGAGGAGAGAGGCGCCCCGCCCGCGGAGCTGGCGCGCCACGCGCTGGCCGCCGGCCTCGCCGGGCCGTCCTTCGCGTATTCGGTTGCGGCGGGTGACAACGCCGCGGAGGTGTTCGCCTTGAGGGACGCCGTCGTGCACTACGAGTGGGCGCGCGACGCGTCCGGGGCGGGAGGATGGCCAAGCGGGGCTTTCGAGCCCTCGATCGATAACCTCGAATACCTCTACATCCAGCTGGGCCAGGCCTACGAGGTGGCCGACGAATGGGAGAAAGCTCGAGCGTCCTACGAAACGGTGCGTGCTCTTGGGCGAGAGTTGCGTGAAGCGAGGCTCGAGGTGGTTGCCCTCAACCACCTGGCGATCCTCAGCTTCAATCAAGAGGCCGACCTCCCAAGGGCCAGGGCGCTCCTTGGGGAGGCTAGCCGGGCGGCCGAGGAGGCGGGCCTCCCGGAGGCGCTGGCGGAGACCGAGTGCAACCTGTCAGACGTTATGTCTTTCTGGGCGGGGGAACTCGAGCTCTCCAGGCTGCTAGCCGCGAAGACTCTTGCTCTCACCCGAGGCTTGGACCGCCCGGACCTGGTAGCGCGGGCGTTGGAGACGCTGACACGACAGGAGATGTTAACGGGCAGGCTGGAGGAGGCGGCAGCCCACGCCGAGGAGGGTGCCGCGCTGAGCCGACGGCTGGCCGAACGCCCAGCTCAGCGGACACAGCTTCCACCGATGCTGGCTATAGTCAGAGGAGTTACGGCCTCCTGGAAAGCGGTCACCAAGACCATGGAGATCCAGTGTCTGATATATCTCGCGTACGTCCGGGTCTTCCAGGGCAAGCTGCAAGAGGGAATCGCGATCGGGCGGGAGGTGCTTGGCAAGTCCCGTCAGTTGCCCGAGCAGGCCGAGACGATGGGCTCAGCGGCGCTTTCACTTGGGCTCTTGGCGAGCGGCGAGTACGAGGAAGTGCTTGAGATCACCCGGCGCGGGACCGAGATGGCTCGCAACACGTTAAACCCACTTTCGCTGTGGATCAACCTCGATCAGCGCGGGCGGGCGTACGAAGCATTGTTGGATTTGGAGAAGGCGCGTAGGGTACATGAGGAGGCACTCGAGTTGAGGGGGGACGTGGGGCCACACTACGAGGCGATTTCCTCCTCCAGCCTCTGCGCGGTGGCCGCGCTTTCGGAGAACTGGGAGGAGGCCCACGCCCACGCCAGGAGAGCGCACGAGGTCGGGACCTCCTTTCATCTGCTGCTCGGCATCTACCTCCACCACGAGGTCGAGGCGCTGCTGCGGGCAGGAGACGGGCGATTCGCCCGAGAAGAGATGCGCCGTTTCTCCGAACGCGCCAGGACGAACGAGCGGGATCGGATAGCCTACCTGCGCACCCTGGCGGTCTTGAGTGAATGGAAAGGCGACGGCAAGAGTGCCTTGGGCCACCTGCACGATGCGGAAGCGCTCGCCGAGAAGATCGGACTGCCGGGCGAACTATGGCAGATCCGGGCGAAGATCGGCGAGATCTGCGAGCGGCGCGGCGAGGCTAACGAGGCGCATGAGGCGTTTTCGCGGGCGGCACAGACCCTGAAGACCCTGGCACAGAAGATCGCGGACGAAGAGCTCAAGAAGGGTTTTCTCTCGGCGCCTCGGGCGCGCCGTGTGCTCTGGCACGATTAGACGGGGCATGGAGAGCGTCCCCTTCGGACGCAGAACCGTCGGCCGGGTGCGGGATCCCACACCAGAATCGCCTCTCATTTTTAGATCCTTGCTTGGAAACCCCAAGGCGCTATCGTGCCCTTCAACTTGGGGTCGTCCCTGCTCGCCTCGGTTCGCGCCACGCTGTTGCCACGCACCGACGCTAGAGTCCGTGGCGTTGGACCTCAATGACGAGCTTCAACGACGAACTGGTTGGCCAGCAGATTGGGGCGGCCTGCGTCGCAGCTTTGGGAGGCGACACAAAATTAGAGACCCCTAGGGAACGACGCTGGAGAGGCGAAAACGGAGAGCGGCCGAGCGGACGACGGCCAACCAAGAAAAAGGAGGCATGACCGTGAGCACGAGCACGCGAGACACCGTCGGGAGCAAAACGGCGAGCACGATCACCATGGAAGACGGGACCCAGCTCTTCTTTAGGGATTGGGGCAGAGGACAGCCGGTCGTCTTCAGCCACGGCTGGCCCCTGAGCGGCGACGCCTGGGAGTTGCAGATGTTCTTCCTGGTACAGAACGGCTACCGCTGCGTGGCCCACGACCGTCGCGGCCACGGTCGCTCCAGCCAGCCCTCAGGCGGGAACGACATGGACACCTACGCCGACGACCTTGCCGCCCTCATCGAGGCGCTCGACCTCAAGGACGCCATCCTGGTCGGCCACTCGACGGGCGGCGGGGAGGTTACCCGCTACATCGGCCGCCACGGCACCTCCCGCGTCGCCAAGGCCGTGCTGGTCGATGCGGTTCCTCCCCAGATGGTCAAGACCGAAGCCAACCCGGAGGGCACACCGATCGAGGTTTTCGACGAGATCCGGGCCGGCGTCGCCGCCGATCCCTCTCAGTACTGGAGGAATCTCGCCGACGGCCCGTTCTTCGGGGCCAACAGGCCGGGCTCCGACGTCTCCCAGGGCGCCAGGGACGCCTTCTGGTCGCAGGGCCTGCAGGCCGGTATGAAGAACGCCTACGAGTGCATAAAGGCCTTCTCGGAAACCGACTTCACCGAGGACTTGAAGAAGTTCGACGTGCCTACGCTGATCGTCCACGGCGACGACGACCAGATCGTGCCCATTGCCGACTCGGCGTACCGGTCGTCGGAGCTCGTCGAGGACGCGACGCTGAAGGTCTACGAGGGCGCGCCGCACGGCCTGCTCGTCACGCACAGGGATCGCCTAAACGCCGACCTGTTGAAGTTCATCGGAGGGTAAGGGCATGCGGGCTCTCGCAAGAACGCGGCGCGCAATCTGGGAAGGACGCTGGCGTGTTTGAGGGATTCGAGCGGATCCGGGTCGAGGCTGAAGGGGCGAGCATCAACGCCGTTCGTGGGGGCGAAGGAGCGCCGCTCTTGCTGCTGCACGGCAGCCCCCAGACGCTCGCGATGTGGCACCTGGTCGCCCCACGCCTCGCCAAAGACTTCACGGTGATCGCCACGGACCTGCGCGGCTACGGCGACTCCTCAAAGCCCCAGGGCGCCACCGACCACGAGACCTACTCCAAGAGGACGATGGCCGAAGACCAGATCTCCGT
This sequence comes from Rubrobacter sp., assembly GCA_036520255.1. GTDB lineage: Bacteria > Actinomycetota > Rubrobacteria > Rubrobacterales > Rubrobacteraceae > Rubrobacter_D. Next base: position 33,366 of record DATDKB010000413.1, read on the forward strand.
GATGCGCCAGTTCGGCTTCGAGAGCTTCGCCCTGTGCGGCCACGACCGCGGCGGGCGCGTCGGCTACCGCATGGCCCTCGACCACCCCGGGGTCGTGACGAGGCTCGCCGTGTTGGACATCGTTCCCACCTGGGAGGCCTTCTCACGGGCGGACATGGCGTTCGGCCTTGGCTACTGGCACTGGTTCTTCCTCGCCCAACCCTACGACCTTCCGGAGCGCCTGCTCGCCTCAGAGCCGGAGAAGGCCCTCTTCAGGGGCGGCAGCGAGGTTATCCACCCCGAGGCGATGAAGGAATACGTGCGTTGCCTGCGCGAGCCCGAGACCATTCACGCCACCTGCGAGGATTACCGGGCCGCCGCCACCTTAGACTTCGCCCACGACACCGAAGACCGCGAGTCGGGCAGGCGCATGACGTGCCCGGTGCTGGCTTTGTGGGGCCACAAGGGGTTCCTCGAGGGGCACTACGACGTCTTGGATATCTGGCGCGGGTGGGCCGAGGAGGTGCGCGGGCGGGCTCTCGAGTGTGGCCACTACATCCCCGAGGAGGCCCCGGAAGAGTTCTATGCCGAGTTGCACGCGTTCCTTGAGGGGAGCGAGAACCTCAGATGACGACCGAGCCCGAGACCACGCCGTCGGCCGCGCCCGCCACGTCCAGGCGAACGGAGCTGCCGAGATGCAGGATATAGCAGAGGAGGTACCGATGAGGAAGGCGATCGTTTCGGAGTTCGTATCGCTGGACGGAGTTATGGGGGCGCCAGACCAGTGGCACTTCCCACACATCGACGAGGAGATGGGCCAGGAGATCTTGGCGGCCCCGGGCCAATCAGACGTCATGCTGATGGTGAGGGTGAACTACGAAGAGTGGACCACCTTCTGCCCGAGAAGGACCCGGAGAGTAATCCCGTCGCAGCCCACATGAACGGCGTGCGCAAGTACGTCGTCTCCACGACCCTCAATGAGCCGCTCGCGTGGCCCAACTCGATGCTCATAAAGGAGAACGCGGCGGAAGAGATCACGAGGCTCAAGAAAGGGGAGGGCGGCGGAAGAGATCGCGATCTCCGGCAGCGCCGGGCTCGTCCGGTCGCTGCTCGCAGACGGGCTCGTCAACGAGCTCAGACTAATGGTCCACCCGGCCGTGGAAAGGAGCGGGAAGCGCCTCTTCGGAGAGGGGGGCGAGCAAATAGCCTTGAATCTCGTGGATTCCAAGGCCTTCTTCACGGGCGTCGTCTGCCTCACCGGCCGGCGGAAAAGAAAGCCGAGGGATGAGCGGAGCTCCGCCCGCGAACCCGAACGAGACAAGGAGGCAGGACCATGGCTTACCAACCAATAGAGAACGGAGACTTCAGATGACGACCGAGCCAGGAGCCACCCACCCAGCCGCGCAGGCCGCGTTCAAGCGAACGGAGCTGCAGCGCTTCCCCTCTCCGGTCTCCGGGTGGGAGATAGCCCAAACCGTCGTCGAAATTCCAGAGGGCATAGCCTCCGGTCGGCACAACCATCCGGGTCCCGAAGTAGGGTACATCGTGCGAGGCGCCGTGGCAATGGAGTTCGACGACGGGCCGACCATAACGCTCCGCACCGGCGACCCGTTCATGATCCCTACGGGCGTAATCCACAACGCGCGCAACATCGGGACCGTGACCACGAAGATGCTCTCCACCTTCGTGTTCGACGAGGCGCAACCCCTCACGACCATCTTCGACGCATGAGGACCCAGAAAGGAAAGGAGGCACGAATCTAGAGACCCGCGAAGCGTCAGACCGAAGCGATGGCACCGTGGTGGTCGCCATCCTTCAATCCATCGCAGGCCACCTCCGAGAGGAGGAGGTGGTCGCCTCGACAAGGAGGAAACCATGAGCGTGAACCCGCAGGAAGAATCCCGGCCCACAGTAGTTCTCGTGCACGGCGCTTTCGCTGACGCCTCGAGCTGGAACGGCGTGGTCGAGCGGCTGCAGGCGGAAGGGGTACGTGTTACGGCCCCCGCGAACCCGCTTCGCGGCGTCTCCGCCGACTCCGCCTACATCGCCGGCGTGCTCGGCCAGGTGCCGGGACCTGTCCTCGCTGTCGGCCACTCCTACGGCGGAGCGGTGATCACCAACGCCGCCACGGGCGCCGACAACGTGGTCGGGTTGGTCTACGTCGCCGCCTTCGCCCCGGACGAAGGCGAGCGCCTGATCGAGATCGAAAACGGCTCCAAGGACAGCGTCCTGAACACGGCCCTGGTCGAGCTCCAGTATCCGACGGGGCAGGATGGGAAGACGACGGTGGAGTTCGCGATCGACTCCGAGAAGTTCCACGACGCCTTCGCCGCCGACCTGCCAGAAGAGCAGACCGCCGTGATGGCCGCCACCCAGCGCCCGGTCGCCGAGCTGGCATTCTCCGAGCCCAACGGTGCGCCCGCCTGGAAGAGTCTGCCCGCCTGGGCCGTGGTCGCTACCGGCGACAAGGCCGCCGGTAGCGACGTCGTCCGTTCCATGGCCGAGCGCGCCGGGGCTGAGATCACCGAGGCCGAGGGCTCACACGTGATCATGGTGTCGCAGCCGCAGGCCGTCGCGGAGGTGATCCTGGCCGCGCTCGCGGAGGCCCCGCAGAGGGAGGCAGCAGCCCACAACCCCCGTTAAAAGCACCGACCCACGCCCCGGGTGGGGGTCGGCCCCACGGGGTTCGTGCTCCCGGGGCGTGGGGCCGCCGAAGGGTCTCGGTGGCAGCTTTTTGGTCTGCCTGAAGGGAGGCGCGATGATAGAAGACGACGCGGCGGGGATCGCAACCGCGTATTTCGACGCGTGGAAGTCCAACGACTTCGAGACGATGCGCTCGTTGGTGGCCGACGACGTCACATTCTCTGGCCGCCTCTCCCAAATGGGGGACGCCGACGACTACATGAGGGGGATCGAGTAGACCTCGGTGATCACGTCCGCGATCGACGTCCGAAAGACCTTCGTGGACGGGCCCGACGTACTGACGTGGTACGACCTGCGCACCACGGTCGCCTCCCCCGTATCCGAGGCCAACTGGCTCCACGTCGAGGACGGCAAGATCACGTCCCTCAGGGTGGCGTTCGACGCCCGCGAACTCGCCCCGTGAGCCCAAGAAGGCACAAAGCGAACAAGACGCAGGACGCCAGAACAAGACGCAGGGTGCCATACTGGGCTTTCCCGCACGACAGTTTGCCCAGCAAAGGAGAAGATGCTAAGCGAGGAAGCCCGCTCAAATGTTCTCGTTGTTCCCGGACGGTTGCCAACACCCACCGGCCCTTCGCTCGACGAGGTGGGCAAGGCCACCGGATTGCCAGGCGCATGGCGCCGTTTGCGGCGAGCGCGATTGATGGGCCGGGGTACTCGAGACCAAGCGACCGAAAGGAGTCGGATCGTGAGCGAATACAGGGCCGTTCTCGCGGAAGAAGAGTTGGAGGACGGCGCGATGAGGTCCGTGGCCGTGGACGGAACCGCGGTCCTGGTGAGCCGCTCGGAGGACGGGAGCGTGTGCGCTATCGGAAACGTCTGCACCCACGCCGGCGGGCCGCTCGACGAGGGCGAGCGTGCGGGCGACGTCATGACGTGTCCCTGGCACGGTTCCGCTTCGATCTCTGCTCTGGCGGGGTGCTAAGGGGACCGGCCAGAGAGCCCGAGCAGTGGTTCGAGGCGCTCGTCTGGGACGGCACGGTGGAGGTACGCTTGCCGAAGCAGGCCATTCCGCGCGAAAATCCCACATGCGAAAGGAGGGGCTGCTTGACTAATCGGTATCAGCGTCCCGAGTACGTGGACACCTTCTGGAACGTACTCAGAGCTGTCCAGAGGTTGTCGGACGCCGCCGGCCGGGGCATTTTCGAGGGGGTTCGGCGTGCGTTAGAGCGTGGGGCACGGTCCCCAGGCTCGGGCTAGGGGTCTGCTGGCGGAACGGTCTAAGAAAGGAGGGCTGGGCGATGGCGCGCAGCGAGGTTATGCAGAAGATCGAGGACCTCTCGGAGGAGAGAGTCGATCGTGGCCCGCGAAGGATCCCACCACGCAGGCGCGGCCGACCGCCGGAGGCTCGAGGAGATAGACCACGCCCTTGGCGTGCTATGGGATCTTCGGCGACGGGAGATGGCCGGGGAGCGCGTGAGCTTGGACGAGGACTATTTCGACCGTTACGTGGTGAGTCCGGGAGACGACGCCCCGGACGGGTTCAGGTGGTAGCGTTTCCTGCCCCGCAAACTCGGCCCGCCCGGTCGCGTCGGACAGGCCCTCGTACAGAGGGGTCGACTTCGGGGAGCGCTCTTGCCCGGGCCGCGACGTTGGCCCGAGGGCCGCGAAGGAGGTACACGATATGAGCGCAGGTTTCTTCTCCCGCGGCTTTAAGGGTCGCCGAAGGAGCCAAGATACGACGCTGCCCCCCGGGCAGTATCTCGTCGACGGTTTCCCCGTCCTCTCCGCGGGTCCTACCCCAAGCACGCCCCTTGAGGGGGTAGGGACTGTGGCCGGCTACGTCACCGCCTTCAGCGACGGAGGCAACGCGGCCAATTTACCCCTTGCGGACGTCACTGGAGGCAAGGCTAGGATCGCCTACGCCTACGATGGGGAGCCGCTCGAACCCGAGCACGGGGGCCCGGCACCACGCCTGCTCATGCCGCACCTGTACTTCTGGAAGAGCGCCAAGTGGGTACGTGGCCTCAGGCTCGCAGCCGTGGACGGGCCCGGCTTTTGGGAGTCTTTGGGCTACCACAACTACGGAGACCCCTGGCGCGAGCAACGCTACTGGGGCGACTGAGATGGGCCAGGTCCCGCGCGGGCTCGTCTGGCGCAGCGTGGAGGTAGTAGACGAGGTGCTCGAGACGCCGAGGATCAGGAGACTGAACGCTTCGGAGCGACGGGAGGCTAGAGATGGGCGAACTCAGGTCGGACGGCAACGCCGCGGCGGACACACTCGGGGAGGTCTTCTCCTTCGAGGTGAGCACCGCCGAGTACGCTTGCGGTGGGTGTGGAAGGACCGGCAGGCTCGGGGAAGCGATGGTCTACGAGGTGAGGGATCTTGGCACCGTCGTCCGCTGCCCGGGCTGCGAGAACGCCCTCATCCGGCTTGCTCGGGGCCGCGAGCGCTATATGGTCGACCTCAGGGGGACACGCTACCTCGCGACCGGGTAGTCCCCATGAAAGGGAGGAAGGAGGCTTGTCTGTTGCGTCCCCCGATCCCTGTGGGCTGCCGGCGAACGCCGGTTCCTATCGTGCCCATCGGCCATGACTTCCGCCGGTAAGCAGGTAGGGCATACGGCGTGGGCGCGTAACCTCGGCGCCCCTGTGCGCGATTTCCTGCGCGCCGAGACGGGTGGGGCCGTGGTCCTTCTCGCGGCCGCGCTCGCCGCCCTCGCGTGGGCTAACTCGCCGTGGCCGGGTTCCTACGAGTCGTTCTGGGCGACGAAGCTGACGATCGGCGTCGGCGACCACGTCTTGTCGGTCGGCTTGCGCGAGGGCGTCAACAAGGGGCTCATGGCGCTGTTCTTTCTCGTCGTGGGACTTGAGGCGAAGCGGGAGCTCGACCTTGGCGACCTGCGCGAGCGCACCCGCATTCGAATTCCCGTCCTCGCGGCCCTGGGCGGCATGGCGCTGCCCGTCGCGCTGTACCTGGCGATAAGCGCGGGCGGCCCGGGCGCGGGCGGATGGGGGGCGGCCATGTCCACCGACACCGCCCTAGCCCTCGGGGCGCTCTCCCTGGTGGGCCCGCCGGCCGCGAGGCTGCGGGTCTTCCTCCTCACGCTCGCGGTGGTAGATGACCTCGGCGCGCTGCTCGTCATCGCCTTCGCATACACCGAGCACGTCTCGCTCGTCGCCCTGGCCGCCGCCCTCGCGCTGTTCGCCCTCTTCCCCTTGCTGCGTTTCGCCGGAACCTGGCGAGGACCCGCCGCGGCGCTCCTCGGAATCGGGGTCTGGCTGGCCATGTTTGACTCGGGTGTGGACCCGGTCGTTTCCGGTCTTGCGATCGGCCTGGTTACGGGAGCGTACTGGCCGGTGCGTGGCGACCTCGAGCGCGCCACCGAGCTTGCCAGATCCTTCCGCGAGCAGCCCACCCCTGAGCTTGCCTACTCCGCCCGGCGCAGCCTCGCCTCGGCGATCTCCCCCAACGAGCGGCTGCAGTACCGTTTGCACCCGTGGACGAGCTTCGTAATCGTGCCCATGTTCGCGCTGGCCAATGCCGGTATCCACCTCGACGTGGGCCTGCTCCGCGACGCCATCACCTCGCCGGTGACGCTAGGTATCGTCGTCGCATACGTCGCCGGCAAGCCGCTTGGAATCGTAACCGCCTCCTGGGTCGGCACCCGCCGGGCGCTCGGCGGGACGCGGCCAACCCTGACCTGGCCCGGGCTCGCCGGGACGGGAGCGGTCGCTGGGACGGGTTTCACGGTGTCGCTGCTCATCGCTGGGCTCGCCTTCAGCGGGGGACTCCTCGATCAGGCGAAACTGGGCATCCTGGGTGCCTCCGTTATTTCTCCGCTTTTGGCGTGGACCGTGTTCCGCATCATCGCCCTGCTTCCCGCGCCGATGCGCGCGCGGCAGTTCGAACGTACCGCCGGGCAAATCGTGGATCTCTCCGACGACGTAAACCCGGAGCGCGACCACGTACGGGGCAAGACGGACGCTACGGTGACAATCGTCGAGTACGCGGACTTCGAATGTCCCTACTGCGGGCGGGCAGAGCCCATAATCCGCGAGTTGCTCGCCACACTCGGGGACGACCTGCGCTACGTCTTTCGACACCTGCCTTTGGGCGACGTGCATCCCCACGCGCAGATGGCGGCCGAGGCCGCCGAAGCGGCCGGCGCTCAGGGAGCCTTCTGGGAGATGCACAACCTGCTCTTCGCCCACCAGGACGCGCTCACGGGGGCGGATCTGGGGCGCTACGCGGAAGGCCTCGGCCTGGACACCGGGCGTTTCGGCGAAGAGCTGCGCCGGCGCCTCTACGCGCCGCGCGTGGGCGAGGACGTGGCGAGCGCCGACGCCAGCGGCGTGTCGGGCACGCCGACGTTCTTTGTCAACGGGCGCCGTCATCGTGGTGCCTACGACGTGGCCACCCTCACCGCTGCAGTGCGCTCGGCGCGGGTGGCGACGGCCGCCCGCACCTGAAGAGCGGGTCGAAAACGCCCGGTGCCGCTACGCCGCGCCCCAATCCGCTGTCGCGACGGCGGCCGGATCTGAGCTTATGCCGGAGCCGTCTTCAGCGCTGTTCGCCGTGCGCTGCCTTTACCCTCTATTATCAGCGCGGAGGCGGCGGCGCTTGCCAGCGCCAGGATCGCAGCGGCGACCATAGCCACCCGGAACCCCGACACGAACGACTCCGCCACGGCCTGCTTCACGTCCGCCGCAGCCTCGTCGCTCACCCCCTGCGGGACCTGCGCCGCGCCCAGGTCCACTTTCTCGGCCTTCAGTTGTTGGCGCGCCTGCGTGGGCAGGTCGAGGTTCGCGGTCTGCGCGTCGAGGGCGGCCGAGAAGGCGAGGAAGACGAAGATTCCTAGTATCGGTATAGCCAGGAGCCCCGCCGAGCGGGAGACGGCGTTGTTCACGCCGGAGGCGAGCCCCGAGTGCCTACCCTCCACGGAGTTCATCGCCGTCGTGGTTAGCGGCGCTATCACGAAGGACATCCCCAAGCCGAGAACCACCACCGCGGGGAAGAATGTAGTCCAGTACGAGCCCCCGGTGCCGGGGATGGCGAATAGCGCGAAACCCGCTGCGGCGATGATCGGGCCGATGACGAGCGGCAGCCTGGCCCCGTAGCGCGTTACCAATCCGCCGGCCCACCGCGACATCAGGAACGTGATGACGACGAAAGGCACGAACGCGCTGCCCGCCGCCGTCGCCGAGTAGCCGTGGACCTGTATCAGTACGAACGGGAAGTAGTAGAGCGCCCCGCCAAGCCCGGCGTATAGCAGTAGGGTGAGCAGGTTCGCCCCGGAGAAGTTCCTTGAGCGGAACAGGGTGAGGGGCATCATCGGCTCGTGGGTGCGCCGTTCAACCACGAGGAAAGCCACGAGGGCGAGCGCGCCGAAGAGGAGGGACAGGACCACGGGCGTGCTCCCGAAGCCGTCCTGGGAGGATTCGATCAGGCCATAGACGATCCCGCCAAGCCCAGCCGTGGCCAGCACCGCACCCGGAACGTCAAGCTTCCTCGCGTCCGGATCGCGACTCTCCGGCACGTGGCGCAGCGCGATGAGGACGACGGCGATCGCGAGCGGCACGTTGAGGAAGAACGCCGCCCGCCAGGAGACGTTGTCGACCAGGTATCCGCCTACGACCGGGCCCAAGGCCGTCGTGATACCGGAGAACCCCGACCACGTCCCGATCGCCTTGCCGCGGTTCTCTTCTGCAAAGGACGCGCCGATGATCGAGAGCGACCCCGGAACCAGCAAAGCCCCGCCCACGCCCTGAGCAGCCCTTCCGGCGATGAGTTGCCCCGGCGTAAGGGCGAGCGCGCACGCTACGGAGGCCAGAGTGAAGATTGCGACGCCTAGCAGGAAGATACGCCTGCGTCCGTAGTGGTCTCCTAAAGAGCCGCCGACCAGAATAAGGGCGGCTAGAAACAAGGCGTAAGCCTCGACGATCCACTGCGCGTCGATGGCGGTCGCGCCGAGGCGATCCTGTATCTGGGGCAGCGCGACGTTAACCACCGTCCCGTCGATGAACGCCATGGCCGAGCCGATGATCGTGGCCGCCAAGACCCATGGCGCCGAGTCTCGCGTACAAGGAGCCAGGGCCCGGCCGGCGCGCACCACGCCCTCGTCGCAGGGCGGCCTTCCGATGTTCGCCATTAATCACCCTTCCCGGGTTTCGCCGTATCCCCGTGTGGGGAATGCGTCCGTAGAGCCTCCATGTCCCATCCCGCGCTCTTCGCCCCTGCCCCATACGCGCTCTCCATGAACCCCAGGAGGGTTTCCTTGGGGGACGCGCTCTTGCGCACCTCCTCGTAGGTAAGGAACGCCGTGCCGCCCTCCGGGAG